>CAYOYI010000205.1:0-7354 GCA_964408105.1 uncultured Chitinophagaceae bacterium
GGCAACGGCACCCCACCTTATACTTACAGTTGGACAGGACCAAACGGATTCACATCTAACGATGCGGAGATCACCGGGCTTCATGAAGGAGCATATCATTTAACGGTAACGGATTCTCGTGGATGCACCGGAATCAATGGAATCGGAATCTTCAATAGGTCTGCGACTATCTATGCTTATCTCGGAGATTTTGCGAAAGATACTTGCGGAAGAGGAACAGGCTTCATACGATTGAACATTCAGGGCGATGGCCATCCGCCTTACACTTATAGCTGGACAGGCCCTGACGGGTTTGTTTCCAATGATGCAGAACTACATGGCCTTTCTACAGGCTCATATTATGTAACCGTAACGGATTCGCGCGGATGCACAGGTACCAATGGCATCGGATTGACTGTTGTTTCCGCTCCGCTCGATATTCTTCCCGGTGGCGGATTGTTAGTGCCGACTTGCACAGATGCGAACAATGGAAGTATCCAACCCAACGTCACTGCAGGGACACCACCTTATGTTTATTCATGGACGGGTCCAAATAATTTCACTGCAAGCACAAAAGATATTTCTAATCTCTATGCCGGCTTATATCACATCAGCGTGACAGATGCGCATGGATGTTATGACAGTGATACATTCCTGGTAAACAGCTTCGTTGTTGATATTCTTCCGGGAGGTTATGTCACTAACGGTAGTTGCGCAGGTTTTTCAAGGGGATTCATTGATCCGACTGTTAATGCAGGAACTCCACCTTACACCTACAGTTGGACCGGCCCGAACAATTTTACTTCACAGGCAGGTATGATCCATCATTTGAGAGCGGGAGATTACACGCTCACAATCACCGACTCAAAAAATTGCCGTGATACACATACTTATTCTGTCACGGAATACCCGACTCCGAATGTGAGCGTGACAACACAGCCTGCTCATTGCACCGGACTGAACGGCAGCGCAACTGCAACAGGATTCCACACCCAGCAGAATTTCTTTACGACTTATACTTACGCATGGTCGCACGGACAAAACGGGCAAAATGCAACGGGCATGAGCCCCGGAAATTATACGGTGACCGTTACTGACGGAAACTCTTGCTCGGCATCAAGACAATTTGCAGTCGCAAGCGTATTTGATTCCATTTATCACAACGGCACTCAAACATGGTATGACTCATGCAATGCCGGAAGAGGAAGATGTGTGTTGAATCAAGGTATCACGGGTGGAACACCCCCGTATCAAATTGGCTGGTCGAATGGCGGAAGCGGTTACGAGATCACAGGGTTGTTTGCAGGCGTTTACACTGCAACAATTTCAGATGCAAATGGATGTTCTGCGACTAAGGATTTCAATTTGCTTAATCACAATCCTTCATTGACCAATCTCATTACTACGTTCACGCATCCTGATACTTGCAACGGAGGCTATGGCGCATGTGGAGTTTCTAACATCCACGGCAGAGCACCGTTTACTTATGCGTGGTCGAGCGGTGAGACGACAGCTTCGATAAACCGGAAACCGGTTGGCAATTATACAATCACGATTACTGATGCTAACACCTGTTCCGGCACGCATACGTTCAATGTTCAGAATTACACTCCAACGTTTAATATTCATCTCAATGGTGGAAACGTTCCGGTCACTTGCGAAGCGCAGACGGCATTTATTACTCCAGTGGTGGATGATTTAACAATTACCTACCAGGGGACGGTTAATGATTTCTCAATCATGGATCTTGAATGGTCAACGGGAGCCACAGACACGGTTTTACGAAATGTGGGTCCGGGGACATATTCAGTGACAATAACAGAGCCACATGGCTGCACTGCGACCGCATCGTACACCGTTCAGTCCAGCAATGTTCCGCTTTCCATTACTGCGTACAATGCCGGACCAATTCCATGTAATGGCGGGAACACTACAATTGCCGCCATCATCGGCAATTCTTCTCCCGGCATTCCGCCATACACTTACAAATGGTCGAACAATGAAACGCATGATTCGATTCGCGTAAATGCAGCAGGTAATTACACAGTTACCGTAGCCGATGTGAACAAATGTGAAGGCACGACAAACATCACCGTTCTTGCACAGCAAAACACAGTTGTGATCAACCCAACTATTACTCAACCAAGATGTTTTGGTGAAAAAGGGTTTATCAGCATCAATCCTGCGGGAGGATTAACACCGCATAATGCATCGTGGAGCAATGGCTCCACAAGCTGGAATTTAGCTCAGCTTGATCCGGGGACTTACACGGTAACCGTCACGAATGGAAGCAATTGTAATGCAACAGGAATTTACGCTATCAACGCGGCTCCAACGGCACTAACTGTTGATGTCATTGAAGACAGTTTCGATTGCCAGGGTGTAACTCATTTTCATGCAAATGTTACAGGCGGTACCAATCCATATTCTTACGATTGGACTCCGGGAGCGCACCAAGATGGTAATGATCCGCGATTCCGTTTCTCTACTGCGAGCAATCTGATGTTCCATTGCAATGTGACAGACGGAAACGGCTGCACTGCTGTTGACAGCTTCATGCAGACTAAAACTGCTTTGAATTATGTGATCATCACGGGGGACACTTGTCCCCAGGGTGGTGTAATGACCGTTGAGCCTCAAAATGGTGTAGCTCCATACAGCTATCATTGGTCAACAGGCGTAGCCACGCAATCCATAAATTATACAGGAACCGGAATTTATTACGTGACAGTTACCGATGCTAACAACTGCGCGGTGCCTGCTGACAAGTTCATTCGCCAATTAGCATTCGGGCACAGTTCAACTGCGACCACTTGTCAGGGTGCTCATGATGGAACAATTGATGTGACTATTTATAACAACGGAATTCAGTATCAGATGCAGTGGACAGGTCCGAACGGATTCACTTCACAGCAGGAAGACATTTCCAATCTGTATGCAGGCTGGTATCATTTCACCATCACTTACGGTGGTAACTGCAGGCAGAGCGATTCAATTCGTGTTGTTGATGCTATTGGAAATTTTGGTTTGTATTCTACCCCGACAGCAACTACCTGTGAAGGAGCACATGACGGTGCTATCACCATTGAACCCGTCCTCACGACAACCTTTACCGTCAATTGGACCGGGCCGAATGGTTTTACTTCTTCGCTGCAAAATATCAGCAACCTTTACGCTGGCAATTACAACTATGTAGTTGAAGACACAAGAGGCTGCAGAAAAACAGGAACCATTACCGTGCCGGATGCGATCGGAAATTTCGGATTGTATTCTACTCCAACTGCACCAACATGCCAGGGAGGACATGACGGGTCAATCACTATACAGCCGGTGTTGACTACAACTTTTACAACGAACTGGACTGGACCCAACGGATTTACTTCGACACAACAAAATATTTCAAGCCTTTATGCAGGTGCTTACAACTACGTTGTAGAAGACACGCGAGGCTGTCGCAAAACAGGAACCATCAATTTGCCTGATGCGGTTGGGAATTTCAGTGTGGGGCATACCGCCACACCAACCGGATGCAGTGGAGCACATGATGGTTCAATCAACATGGTGGTTTACCTAAATCACAACAACTACACCGTTAGATGGACAGGTCCGAACGGATTCAATTCAACACAGGAAGATATTACAAATCTTTACGCAGGTTCATATAATGTAACGATCACCGATCAGAACAGAGGCTGTTCGAAAGTGACGAATCCGATTGTTGTTCAGGATGCAAATACTCATTTTTCTTACGGTGTTACGCCAAGCGCAACCACATGTCAGGGCGCACGCGATGGAAGGGTTGACCTTTTCATTGGCAGCAATCGTCCTCCATTTGATATTCAATGGACTGGCCCAAATGGATACACTTCTGTAAATGAAGATATCCTCGGACTCTATGCCGGAGTTTATCGTTACAGAGTAGAGGATGCAAGAGGATGTATCATTCAGGATTCAGTGAATGTGGAAGATGCGACAACTCATTTTTCTTATGGTGTAACTGCTCATGATGCTTCGTGCGGAAACACAAGCAATGGTTCAGTTGACCTGTTCATTTACAGCAATCGTCCGCCTTTCCAGATCAGTTGGGCAGGACCCAATGGATACACTTCTTCTAATGAGGATATTTTCAATCTGCGTCCGGGAACATACTTCTATACCGTAGAGGATGCACGCGGATGCCGTATTTCTGATTCCACAAAAGTTGAAGCTACAAATGCGGAGATCACGGTTACTTCAACAGTCATAAAATCATGCAAGGGACAAAGCAATGGCGGTGCCATTATTAGCGCTACCGGTGGTGTTTCTCCTTATACTTTCACATGGAATACCGGGCTGACCGGACGTGAGGTGGCAAATCTTGTTCCGGCAAATTATGTCTGCACGGTAACTGACGCAAACGGCTGTTCAAATACGATCCAGGTTAAGATACTTGAAACCAATGATTGCGTTTGGCCGGGTGATGCCAACTCCGATGGCGTTGTAAACAAGAAAGACGTGCTCGCACTTGGTCATGCTTATAACAAAACAGGCTTCCCGCGCTTCCATGCTTCCATTGACTGGAAGGGGCAGGCTTGTGAAGATTGGGATAAGAGGTTTAAGGCTGGCGCAAATCACAAACATGCTGATTGCAACGGAAATGGCGTGATTAATAAGTTCGATAAGGAAGCTATCTATCAGAATTATTTCAAGGCGCACGACAAGACGAATAAGAATGGATCACCCTCTGATCCGCACATTTACTTTGGTGAGCCGCAGCATCCGTATGTAGCCGGAGAGGAAATTGCTCTGCCTCTTTTCCTTGGCTCGGATGATATTCCGATGGTTGACTTCTATGGAATCGCTTTCTCCGTTGAGTTTGATAATACGATGATAGAAGAAGGCTCGGTTTGGTTTGAAGTTGTGCCGTCTTGGGCGGGAACACCGGGAGTTGATCTCGAAGATTTCAGTTACGTGATGTTTGATGATGCATCAGTTGAGCTTGCGCTTACAAGAATTGACGACAACAACGTTTCCGGATTCGGACAGATAGGTGTGCTGCATTTCATTGTGAGAGAAGATGCCGTAAGCGGAATTGAAACTACTCAATTCTCATTCAGCGGTGTTGACGCAGAATCAACTGATGAAGAAATGGTGGAAGTTTACCATGCTCCGGTTGAAGTGGAAGTTGTTGAGCCTGCAACGGGTATTTCACATTTGGAAGAAGAGAACATCAGCCTGTATCCTAACCCTGTTATCGACAAGTTGTTCATTGACCTGACTAACTCTGATGTTGAAGAGTTTGGCTTGATGAATTTGTACGGCCAATGCCTGAATAGGGTAGTGAAGCCGGGTAAGATGATTCATGAAATCGAAACTGGTGATATGCCGCAAGGAAGCTACCTGGTGTATTTCAAAACGGGCTCAAGCATGGTTGCAAGAAAGGTAACGATCATCAAATAACAATTCCGATCGGATAAGATAAGAAGGGGAGGCCAAGTGACCGCCCCTTTTTTCTTTCTATGAGGCAGGGTGATGTACCGTTGCTATTCATTAATTTATGGCAGAGGGCGCCTAATGAACTCTGGTTAGCCTTCCCGAAGGGGATCAATGATGCTTCGTATTTCGATAATTCCTTAGCTTAGCAAAAAATAAAACACAATGACCTCACTTATCAATCCTTTCACTGAAGAGCACGAGTTGCTGCGTGAATCGTTCAGGCAATTCATGGAAACGGAAATGATCCCCAACGCCCGTGAATGGGAGAAGAACAAAGTTTGTCCGCGGCACATTTTTGAAAAAATGGGCGAGCTTGGATTCTTTGGCGTGAGCTTCCCGAAAGAAGTTGGCGGCAGCGGCATGGACCTTTGGGCTTCAGTTGTCATTTCATCTGAAATGGCTTATTCCGGGATGGGAGGACTTTCAATGTCGCTGTACGCGCACACTTATCTCCCGTTGCCGCTCATCATTGCGCTCGGCACACCGGAGCAAAAAGAAAATTATCTAACGCCGGCACTGCAAGGAAAAAAGATCGCTGCGCTCGGATTAACTGAGCCGGATGTTGGCTCCGACCTTGGCGGAATCAAAACACGCGCTGAAGATAAAGGAGACCACTATTTGGTGAATGGCGCGAAAATGTGGATCACCAACGGGACGATGGCAGATTTCATCGTGCTGCTGGTGCGCACCGGGGAAAGTTATAACCTGAGCTTTTTGATTTTTGATACAAAGACTCCAGGATTCTCGGCAGTGCCGGTGCATGATAAGCTCGGCATGCATACTTCCGACACCGGTCAGCTTTATTTCGAGAATTGCAAAGTGCCGAAATCAGCGCTCATTGGTGAGGAGAATATGGGTTTTTACTATTGCATGAACAACATCCAGGAAGAGCGGCTGATTGCCGCTGTTATGGGAACATACGGTGCTGAAGCCGCACTTGAAAAAGCGAAACAATATGCACGTGAACGTTCTGCATTTGGGAAATCCATCAACAAGTTCCAGGTGATCCGCCATAAGATGGCGCAAATGGCAATTTCAATTGAAGTATGCCGCTCAATCACTTTCCGTGCCGTTCAGGAATATATTGAAAAGGGACCGGAAGCAATCAAGATCGTGACCATGGCGAAAGCATTTGTTTCAGAGGAAAGCTTTAAAGTGATTAACGAGGCCCTGCAAATTCATGGCGGCTGGGGTTATCATGAAGACTATGGCATTGCCCGTGCCTTCCGTGATACACGGTTAATGACAATCGGTGCAGGCACAACAGAAGTGATGAATGAGATCATCAGCAAGCTTGTTGTTGACGAAGTAACGCACCGCAGAACGTTCATGAAGGCGAGAAAAACGGAAGCGGTTTGAGGGTTGAATGACCACAGATTCCATCTCTCGCAGGGATGGAATCTGTTTTTAGGAGTTGCTGATTATTCAGATACCCATCATCTTCATCACTTCCCTAATTGCCTTCAGCAGCTTCTTCACATCCTTATCATAGATGCGACCGATGTTTCCTATGCGGAAACAATCAACCTTGCTTAGCTTGCCGGGATAGATAACACAGTCTTTATCATTCAGCAAATTATAGAATCGCTCAAAATTGAAATTGGGAGATTGCGGATAATGAAATGAAGTGATGATGTAGCCTTGCTTTTCGGGTGGCAGATATTCCTTGAACCCAAGCTTACGCATACCCATGATTAGAGTTTGGTAATTCTTCATATAGCGCTTAGCACGGCCTTTCACACCTCCTTCTGCCGAAAGTTCTTTCAAAGCAGTGTGAAAAGCTGCAAGCGTATGCGTTGGAGGTTTGAATCTGAACTGGCCATTATTCTCAAGTCCCTTCCATTGAGCATAAAGATCGAGACTTAAAGAGCGGGCATTGCCCTTGGAATTTTTTAATTCA
>CAYOYI010000206.1:0-5519 GCA_964408105.1 uncultured Chitinophagaceae bacterium
GAAGTGATACCCCTGGGTGAGCGTTGGGTTGGGGGAACAATCATTCTGCAGCCAAATGATAAGAGCCTTCAATCCAAGGAGGTGCCAATGGATGTTTTCTTCCACAAGATCGTAATGGTGCGCGACCGCCTGCGTGTGATGGAGCAGCAGATCAACGCACACCCCAAACTCACCGATGAAGACAAGGTGAATTTGCAGCAATATCTTACAAGAATTTACGGCAGTTTGACTACCTTCAACATCCTTTTCAAAAGGAAGGAAGATCAGTTTAAGGGAGAAGGAAAATAAACACAATCAAAACCGCTATGACAAAAAAATTATTTCCGGCAGTTATCACGCTGCTCGTTTGCTTTACATTCGAAAGTAATGCACAATGCCAGGGAAGGTATGAAACGGAATTGTTTTCGGCCTTCACGAAGTCTACAGTCCAGTATTCTCACTACACTGTACGTCCAACAGGGGGAGACACCTTAAAGATGGACATTTACGAGCCGCAAGGGGACAGCTTCCCGAAGCGGCCTGTTGTGCTACTGGCACATGGAGGAACCTTTATCGCTGGGAACAGGTCTGGATCAAACGGAGAAAGTTCTATTGTGGACCTCTGTGAGGTATTGGCAAAAAGAGGATTTGTGGCAGCATCATTTGATTACCGACTAGCTGGGTCTCAGACAGAGTTGTTTGATTCCATCAACGCGCTTCGGATAGCATGACAAACCGAGGGTGATGCTAAAGCTGCAATTCGTTACTTCCGAAAGGACGCAGCTACAACTAATCAATTTAGAATTGATCCCGATCAAATTTTCATTGGAGGTAATTCGGCCGGAGCGATTACAGCCATTCATACTGCCTATGTCACCGACACCAACGAGTTACCTGCCTACCTAAAGTCAATTGTAGAGGAAATGGGTGGAATTGAAGGTAACAGTGGTAATCCTGGCTATTCGACACAAGTGAATGGTGTTATCAATCTGGCCGGAGGGATTAACCAGCTTACCTGGATTAATCAAAATGACGTACCTATGGTGAGTTGTCATGGTAATGCGGACAACACCGTTCCCTACAATTGCGATGACGTATTGCAAAGTCTTGGTGGGTCATTTTTCAATTTAGTTGACTTATGTGGCAGCGGTGCGATGAAGACATGGTGCGACAATGTGAATACAGATAATCCTCTTCTTACATTTCCTGGAGATAATCATGTCCCATGGGAAAACAACACAGCCAAAATGAACCAAATGATCAATTTCGTGGTGGACTTCCTTGTTGCAAAAACAGTATGTGATACTTCCAGCATAACATCCGTGTCAGGGTTAAATGCCAATACAGATTTGATTGTCAGCCCTAATCCGGTAAGTGACATTATCAGGGTGCAGGTTAACAACCCGGCCAATGGCGGTAAAATAAGAGTCTTTAATAGTATTGGCAGGCTGGTGGCAGAAAATAGCATCATCGGGATAAATACCACATGGGATATGTCATTTCTCACTTCAGGAACTTATTTCATTAACGTGCTTAACGGTAAGCAGGTTTACGGTCGACTTATTGTTAAACAATAGGTAGAGAATATGCTAAAATTTTCTTCCCTCAATATTTGTTGAGAACAGATTTTTTTCTGAAAATTTACATTTACAATTTAAAACCCATCTCAACCGAGGATGAAAAAAAACAGGAGGTTCCTGAAACTAAATGTAGTGACGGATAGAATTGCCGTTGCTGCACCCTTGTTTTCTTCTCTGACAGGAGAAGTTTTCCATAACCACAAGGTGCCTTTTTTCACCAGACGCTGATGCGTCAAAATAATTCTCTGACCACCTACGCGGAGGTCGCCTTTCAAACCATTTTTGTTTTTTGAAGGGAGCAGCGCCTGAGTTGAATGCTGCGATTAGTTGAATTTCATTTAACAGAATTATAAGTGGAAAGACCTTATGAATTTATTATAGTTACGGCTGATGATCGTCACGTTAGCTACGCCCAGCAGATATGTGATGAAATTGAATCATCGGCAAAGGCTCGTGGTACAGGCATTGCCAAACGCACACCTGAGTACGTTATTAAAAAGATGCAGGAGGGAAAAGCGGTGATCGCGCTGACGAAGGCCGGTGAATGGGCAGGGTTTTGCTATATCGAAACATGGAGCCACGGCAAGTATGTGGTGAACTCTGGCTTGATCGTTGCTCCGCAATTCCGAAAGAGCGGACTGGCAAGGAGCATCAAAAGAAAAATATTCGAGCTCTCAAGAAAAAAATATCCCGAAGCGAAAATATTCGGATTGACTACCGGGCTGGCGGTGATGAAGATAAATTCCGACCTCGGTTACGAGCCGGTCACTTACTCAGAACTCCCGCAGGACGAAGATTTCTGGAAAGGGTGCACCAAATGCGTCAATCACTCTATTCTGGAGAGTAAAGGGAGGAATAATTGCCTTTGCACGGCCATGCTTTATGACCCGATGGAGAAAAAGAAGAACGGCAACATACTCAACTTTGCAAAGAACTCGAAACTTTATGAGCGCTTCATGCGCATCAAAAATGACTTACTGCTGAGAGAAAATAAAAACGGAGTTCCTGCCGAAAAGAAAAGTACCTTAGTATCATTTCTCGCAATTTTTAATTTCTAAAAATGAAGCAGAAAAAAGTTGTGCTCGCTTTCAGTGGCGGGCTGGATACCACTTATTGCGCCATTTACCTCTCGAAGGTCAAAGACCTTGAAGTACATGCAGTCATTGTAAACACAGGCGGATTTGCTGAAAATGAAATTGAGAAGATAGAAAATCATGCCCTGTCCCTCGGTGTTAAAACCTTTAAAGCCATTGACGAGTCTGAGAATTTTTACAAGAAGGTCATTCGCTTTCTGGTCTATGGAAACATTCTGAAGAATAACACTTACCCGCTTTCTGTAAGTGCTGAACGTATTTCCCAGGCGGTTGCCATTGCTAATTATGCTAAGCTTATCAATGCGGATTACGTTGCTCACGGAAGCACGGGCGCAGGAAATGATCAGGTACGATTTGACATGGTGTTCAATACCCTGATTCCGGAGATCGGGATCATTACGCCTATTCGCGACATGAAACTGAGCCGCGAGCAGGAAATTGAGTTTCTGAAAGAGCATGGCGTTGAGATGAATTTTGAGAAGGCCAAGTACAGTATTAATAAAGGAATTTGGGGGACATCTGTGGGTGGAAAAGAAACCCTTACATCAAGCAAGCCATTACCGGAAGATGCATTTCCAACCCAAGTCACGAAAAAAGGCAATGAAGAGCTGACCCTTACTTTCGATAAAGGGGAATTGGTTGGCGTGAACAATGAAAATTTCAAAAGCCCGGTTGAAGCAATTCAAAAGCTAACCGACCTTACCGCTCCATACGGTATCGGCAGGGATATTCATGTAGGCGATACCATAATCGGTATTAAAGGCAGAGTTGGCTTTGAAGCTGCTGCCCCATTGATCATCATCAAAGCGCATCATCTTCTTGAAAAGCATATCCTTACCAAGTGGCAGTTGTACTGGAAGGAACAGCTGTCATCATGGTATGGCAACTGGCTGCACGAAGGACAATACCTTGATCCCACTATGCGCAACATTGAAACTTTCCTTGAATCAACACAAGAATTCGTAACGGGCAAGGTATTTATCACATTATCACCTTATCGTTTTCAGTTGAACGGGATCGAATCTGAACATGATCTGATGTCGGCAAAATTTGGAAGCTATGGTGAAATGAACAAGGCGTGGAGTGGGGAAGATGTGAAAGGCTTTGCAAAAATTTTCGGAAATCAAACCGCCATTTACCATTCGGTAAATAAATCTGAAGTTGAATACAGCAAGTAAAATCAAGGTTGGTGTGGTTGGAAGTGCAGGCTATACCGGTGGCGAATTAATACGACTGCTTCTCAACCATCCTCAAGCTGAGATCGTTTTTACTCACAGCAAAAGCAATTCTGGGAAATTTCTTTATGAAGTGCATCCTGATCTTTTGGGAGAAACTGACCTTCGGTTTTCAAATCAACTGCAGAACGATATTGATGTGCTTTTTCTTTGCCTTGGTCACGGAGAGTCATCAAAGTTCTTGGCGGAAAATAAAGTCAATGAAAATATCAGGATCATTGATCTGAGCCAGGATTTTAGATTGAATCAGAATGGGGCGGCCACTGGCGGTTTTGTTTATGGTCTTCCGGAATTAAACAAGGAGAAAATCAGGACGGCAAAGAAAATTGCCAATCCGGGTTGTTTTGCAACATGCATCGAGTTGGGTTTACTGCCGCTTGCAGCAAACGGACTTTTAAAAACAGCGGTGCATGTTTCGGCTACCACCGGCTCAACCGGGGCAGGACAATCACTTGCAGATACCGTTCATTTCAGTTGGCGTCAGAATAATTTGTCAGCGTATAAATCTTTCTCACATCAGCATCTGGCCGAAATAAATCAAAGCCTTAAACAGCTTCAGCGGGATTTTAATCAGCCTGTTAATTTCATTCCGCATCGTGGAGCCTTCACGCGCGGCATCATGGCGAGTATATATACTGACATAGAAATGTCTTTGGATGAAGTCAGAGAAATTTATTCGAACTATTACAAAGACAGTCCTTTTGTTTTCGTCAGCAAAACGAATATTGACCTCAAGCAGGTCGTAAACACCAACAAGTGCCTGTTGCACCTGGAGAAACACGGGGATAAACTCTTAATTATCAGTGTCATCGATAATCTGCTAAAAGGTGCATCAGGACAGGCTGTACAGAACATGAACCTGATGTTTGGGTTAGAAGAAACAAGCGGATTGAAATTGAAAGCGGTCGCCTTTTAAATTTTGCTATGAAACTATTTGACGTTTACCCCTTATTCGACATTGAACCAGTTAGGGCAAAAGGTTCTTCCATTTGGGATAAGGATGGTGTGGAATATCTCGACCTGTATGGAGGTCATGCGGTTATATCCATAGGGCATAGCCATCCGCATTATGTTCAGCGGATAAGTGAGCAACTGAAAAAAATTGGTTTTTATTCCAATTCGGTGAAAATCCCGGTGCAGGAGCAGCTTGCCGAAAAGCTAGGACAGCTATCTGGCTATAATGACTATCAGCTTTTCTTGTCTAACTCCGGAGCTGAGGCAAATGAAAACGCACTCAAGGTTGCTTCATTTCATACCGGAAGAAAAAAGATCATTGCGTTTGATAAGTCATTTCATGGCAGAACATCATTGGCTGTTGCAGCTACTGATGATAAATCCATTCTCGCGCCTGTCAATCAAAGTGAAAATATTTTATTCCTTCCGTTGAATGATGAGACTGCGTTGGAGAATGCAATGAATGATGAGATATGTGCAGTGATTATAGAAGGGATACAGGGTGTTGGCGGAGTCAGGATTCCATCTTCATCTTTTTTGAAAAAGATGCGAGAGCTTACGAAGAAATACGGTGCTGTGATGATCCTCGATGAAGTTCAGTCCGGTTATGGGAGAAGCGGAAATTTCTTTGCGCATCAGCACACGGCCCGGACTCCCTCTCCCGTGGGAGAGGGGCG
>CAYOYI010000206.1:5529-7348 GCA_964408105.1 uncultured Chitinophagaceae bacterium
AAGCCGCAGAGGACGAAAACGCTCGCTGAGGCGCCTCACCCTCGAAGTGCTTCGCTTTCTGTCCCTCTCCCAGGGGAGAGGGAAAAATCAAATAATGAATTTGGTGGTATCCGCCCCGACATCATTACTATTGCGAAAGGAATGGGCAACGGCTTCCCGATTGCGGGGACGCTTATTCATCCTGATATAAAGGCAAAGCACGGAATGCTGGGAACAACTTTCGGGGGAAACCATCTGGCATGTGCTGCGGGGCTTGCGGTTCTGGAGGTGATCGAAAACGAAAAACTCATCCCGAATGCGAAAGTGATGGGAGAATATTTGACAAAGGAATTGCGGTCGTTCGAACATGTGAAAGAGGTTCGCGGCATGGGATTGATGATCGGAATTGAACTTGAATCACCTTGCGCTCCGGTGAGGAAAGACTTGCTGTTCAATCATAAGATCTTCACGGGGGCTTCCTCAGACAAAAACACCATCAGGATTCTGCCGGCTCTCAATATCTCACAGAAGGAGCTGGATATTTTTCTTGCAGCCTTCAATAAAGTTTTGAAAAATCAAACTGCAACAGTGCAATGAAACACTTCACTTCAGTAAATGATGTCATTGATGTTGACGCGCTTGTCAATGATGCGTTGGCGTTGAAAAAACATCCGCATGCTTATTCCAGCATTGGAAAGAACAAAACCCTTGGACTCATTTTCATGAATCCAAGCCTTCGCACCCGCCTGAGTACACAGAAGGCTGCCATGAATCTAGGAATGAATGTGATTGTAATGAACGTTGACAAGGACGGCTGGGCGCTTGAATTTGAGGAGGGGGCTGTTATGAATGGTACAACGGTAGAACACATCAAAGAAGCAGCCGGTGTCATGGGTAGATATTGTGATGTTCTTGGTATTCGGTGCTTTCCGAAGCTTGTTAGCATGGAGGATGACTACAGCGAGAACGTGTTAAAGAAGTTCATGGAATATTCCAATGTGCCGGTAGTGAGCCTTGAAAGTGCAACATTGCATCCGCTGCAAAGCTTTGCCGATACGATCACCATAAAGGAAACTTGGAAGCAAAAAAGAAAGCCCCGGGTAGTGTTAAGTTGGGCTCCTCATGTAAAGCCGTTGCCCCAGGCTGTTGCTAATTCATTCTCCGAGTGGATGTGCAGGGCAGATGTCGAATTTGTCATCACGCACCCCGAAGGTTATAAATTAAATGAAAAATTCACCAAGGGCGCTGAGATCAATTTCAACCTGGATGAAGCATTGCGGAATGCGGATTATGTGTATGTGAAGAATTGGTCTGCTTACCACGACTATGGAAAAATTTTGAGCAACGACCAAAGCTGGATGCTGACCAATGAAAAGCTGAAGGCCACCAGCAATGCCAAAGTCATGCACTGTCTGCCAGTACGCAGAAATGTAGAATTGAGTGATGAGATACTTGATGGAGTAAACGCGTTGCATTTCACACAGGCAGAAAACCGGGTTTTTGCAGCGCAGGCGGTGTTGAAAAAATTGCTGGGGGAAAGTGCCGCCCAAAACACTGTTAGCAGGAAGGGGGAGAGAGAGATTGTAACTTGATTTTATTAGTATTATCGAAAGAAATTTCGCAAAACTCTTGTAATCTAAATGACAAGGTTTGTTACCTTTTTTCTTGCCATACTTTATTGATTTCAGTTAATACTTTGTCAATCAATTTATAGGTCAATAGATTATCCCTTAGTATTTTTTCCGTTAATCCAACATGATACTCTTCCGAATTCGGTGGTTTTACTCTTAAGATTGGATCAAATCCGGGATAGAGAAAAGATAAAATCCCATGAGTGTAG
>CAYOYI010000207.1:0-3731 GCA_964408105.1 uncultured Chitinophagaceae bacterium
TTTCAACCCGACATTTGTCGGCTACAACAACTCCCCTATCCTGCTTTACCCTCCGATAGATTATGCTAACCGCAACGACACTTTTTATCATAACCCTATAGCATTTGATCCTGATGGTGATAGTTTACATTTCGAGCTGATCCCTCCAAGATTTAATGCAACCTCACCGGTACCGGCTTATCAATATCCTGACCAGGTATTCCAGGGCATCAATAATCAATTCACCATTAATCCGCTTACAGGTGAGATCATTTGGGCCACACCCCAAAAGCCGGGTATTTATAACATCGCAATTCTCATTACTGAATATCGCAACGGAATAAAAATGGGAACAATGGTGCGCGACATGCAAATAATCGTGCTGGATGAAAACAATGATCCTCCGCAGATTGCAGAGTTTGAGGATACGTGCGTGGTGGCAGGTGCATTACTTTCAAAAACCATTTTCGCCTCCGATCCGAATCCCACTCAAACGGTGAAGCTTACCGCAGAAGGCGGGCCATTTGAATTGAACATCAGCCCAGCTACTTTTTTTGCGCAATCACCACGAAACCCGGTCACCGGGTCATTCGAATGGCAGACTACCTGCAATCATATCAGGCGGCAGTTTTATGTTATCGTTTTCAAAGCAGAAGACAGCTATCCCGTGCCGCTTGTAGATTTAAAAACATGGGTGATAAAAGTGGTGGCTCCGGCACCTGAAGATCTTAAGGCGCAAGCTCATAACGATACGATCACGGTTACCTGGAAAAACCCTTATCACTGTGATTCCATCCTTGATTTTATCGGATTCTCTGTTTGGAGGCGGGATGGACCTAATGACTTTCCTATAGATACATGTGTGCCCGGTCTTGCAGGAAAAGGTTATACAAAGATTGCCCAGAACATCAGGGATTTCTTTTACCATGATACGGGTTTGAAACGCGGAAATAATTACTGCTACAGGATTCTTGCCGAGTTTGCCAAGCAAACCGAATCGGGGCTTTTTTACAATAAAGTGGAAAGTCTGCCATCCAACGAAGCCTGCGCAGAATTGAAACGCAATATTCCGGTGATTTACGAAGTGAGCGTCACCGCAACAGATATTGCAAACGGAGCAATTGACGTTTCGTGGTACAAACCGGAATTTGACTCCACATTAACGCCACCTTACAGATTCGAGATTTACAGGTCGCCAGGCTTCACCGGAGTGAACCTCACGTTGATTCAAACTTTTACTAATAACGTTTTTGAAAATCTCGACTCAACTTTTGCAGACTCCCCTCTGAATACGGTTGACACGTCTTATTCTTACTCCGTAAAATTCTTTGCCGCAAACAGTGAGATTGGTGAAAGCGATATTGCTTCATCGGTTTTTCTCAAAACAGTTCCATCTTCAAACCGGGTTGATCTCACATGGAATGAAGAAGTGCCGTGGACGAATTTCGATTATGTGATCTATCGCAAAAGACAAGGTGATATTTCTTTTGATTCCTTGACCACGGTCAGCGAGCAAGCCTATGCGGACATAGGCCTGGTCAACGGATTGGAATATTGTTACTATGTAAAAAGTCTTGGAGAATATTCCTCACCCGACCTGAATGATACGCTTCCAAATAATTCCCAGGAAAAGTGTGAGGTGCCGGTTGATATTATTCCTCCCTGTCCGCCAGTGTTGACGGTTGACAATTCTTGTAATGGAATTTCTGAAAATTCAAAATCCAGATGTGACACCACCACTTTTGAAAATAAGCTAACATGGGTAAATCCGACTGAAAATGGCTGTGATCAGGATATTTGGGAATACAATATCTATTATTCTCGAACCAATCAGGAACCACTTGAGGTTATAGAAATCTGGCCTTTCAGCAATGGGACATCATACACACATATTCTTGATTTCTCAGTTGCAGGTTGCTATGCTGTTACCGCTATTGACACCTATGCCAATGAAAGCGCCAAGAGTAATATTGTCTGCGTAGATAACTGCCCGTGTTATGCACTACCGAACGTATTTACTCCAAACGGAGATGGCGCCAATGACCTGTTCACCCCTTTCGTAGATTCAAGCAGTGGTAAACCTCTTTACCGATTCATTGATCATGTTGATTTCAAAGTTTTCAATCGCTGGGGAACTTTAGTGTTTGAAACTTCCGATCCTGATCTGAACTGGGATGGAACGGACATCAACAACAGCAAACCTGTGAAAGAAGGTGTTTACTACTATGTTTGCACGCTGTATGAAATCCGGGTGGATGGCGTGCGAAAGAGCTCCGATATGCTCAGCGGGTTTATTCATCTTATCCGAGGGAATTCCGGCTCCGCGCAATAGCTAATGTTCACAGGAATAATCGAAGCGATCGGAGAAGTTGTTTCTGTTGAAAAAAAAGAAGCGAACCTCAGGATCACAGTTCAATCTTCAATCTCGGATGAATTGAAACCCGATCAAAGCGTTTCACACAATGGAGTTTGCCTGACAGTGGTTTCAGCAGGCAAAAATTCACACACTGTTGAAGCAGTAAAGGAAACCTTGCATCGAACCAACCTTGGTTTTATCAAAGTTGGAAGCAAGTTGAATCTTGAAAGGGCAATGCCCGCAAACGGAAGATTTGACGGCCACTATGTGCAGGGACATGTTGATCAGACCGGTGAGTGTGCTGCAATCGAGGAAATGAACGGCAGCAAAAAATTCTGGTTCAGCTTTCAGCCCGGTGATGCTTTTTTGCTGGTGGAGAAAGGCTCCGTTTGTATTGACGGTGTGAGCTTAACTGTAGTTGATTCCGAAGAATCACGTTTTTCAGTGGTAATTATACCTTTTACTTACCAGCACACTTGTTTCGGATTTCTGAAAGCCGGGGACAAGGTCAATTTGGAGTTTGATATACTTGGGAAATATGCGGTGGGCGCATTGCGCAAATCCGGTTCTACCTTTCTTCAATAATGTAAATGTCCATCACGACATTGTTGGAAGACTTCAGGTAAATCACCTCATCATTGTTTTTGATCTCAAAGCTGAGATCCCTGCTCTCTACTGATTTGGTTTCATCGGAGTCTAAAATCGTTCCCACAGGAAAGATGTACTTGCCGGTTTTCAATTTGTTTTCAAGATACCATCCGGAAATATCATAAGAACTGCCAAAACCGTTTTTTATGGTAATATTTTGCGGATCAGTAGTAATCTCTTCTATGAAAACCAAGCCACCTGGGGTGCAACTCCACAGTAAGGCGAAAATGAGTAGCAAAAGGAAATAGAAAAATGTTTTCACCATTTATCTCGCGAGATACATTTTGCCAAAACCACGTTCAAAATATTTATCAATACGGTTTTCTTCCCAGTGTTTGATCTGTTCTCCTCCGATCTTGGCGACTACACGGTAAAGATATAAACCATTACCCAGGGGATCGCCAAATTGATCAGTGCCGTCCCAGGCGTATTCGGTGATATTCTTCCCGACATGGATCGGTCCAAGATCAACCTGCGTCAACTCACGAACCACTTTTCCTGAAACTGTAAGTATCTGTATCTTGAAAAAATCTGGCGGCTGCACTCCGGTGAGCGTGAACACAAAGCGAGTGGAAGAAGTGAACGGGTTTGGATAATTCAGAACGTTGGTGATTCTCGCTTCTCTTATCACCTCGAATGAAATGCGGTAGTCAATGCCATCCTGCAAACCATAGGTGCCGGAAACATTTCTGCTGCGGTCTTTCGCCTGCACCCATAAGGTGTATTTACCATCTTTTTCAAATGATCT
>CAYOYI010000207.1:3741-7301 GCA_964408105.1 uncultured Chitinophagaceae bacterium
ACGCGTGCCGTGTTATCGGCCCCGGATTCAGCGGGAAAGAACTTCATTATTACGTTGTCATAGTGCATTTTTTCCTGGTTGCCATCCTCATCAATAAACACCACGTTGATGAGGTTATTGCTGTCAAGCAACAGGTACTTGTTTTCATCTTTCAACATGATCATTATCTCCGGCTCTGCGGAAACAAGGTCTCCATCCAGAATATGTACGCCATCAAAAGTGACATCGAGCAGCGGATTGATTTTGTCTCTGCCCATCCCGAATGTCAATATGCCGATGTTGTTATAATGGAATTGCTCAGGCTGGTCGTTGTCGGGATTCGCTTCGATGATAAGCGTATTCAGATTGCCAAGGCAATCACAATCCGTATCGAAAGTCCATTTGAGATTCATGGTTTGAAAAGCCCTCAGCGAATCATAGCGCATGGTATCCACTACAGGTGGTTTCCCTGCGCTCAGCAAAGTATATTTCACCAATAATCTATCCATGTCAAGGTCGGTGACGTTGGTTATTGCAACCGAGAGATCAAGATGGTCGCCAAGGCTGACAGTATCATTGAATGAATAGAAAATGTTGGGGCTGAGTGCTGCCTCCGGTACTTTCGTGTAAACAATTCTCCAATAGTCTAATTGTGTCGGGGTGCGGGTGATTTCATCACCAGTTTCTAACTCGAGCTTGATGAAAGGATATGATGACGGATTTATAAAATTGATGGCGGTATCCAAAGCCTGCAGACCGCGATAAACTTCGGTTTCAAGGCCATTGTAGTCAATCCCGATTATCCTGAGTTTCTGGTAGTCATCCGTTGGAGCTTCGAGTGCATGATGCTTCCAGCGAGCGGTGTGCCATTCGCTTGCCGGGCCTATTGGCGGAGTGACTACCTTGCCTCTATTCCAAACTGCCTGAAAGCTGGCAGTAAATTCAAGTATATCCATCGGGCCACTTCCTCTTGCTTCCGTTGCTGTTGACGGATCGCCTTTCTGAACGAAAAACGCCCATGGAGAACTGTTATAGGAGCCTGCACTGGCAAGAGTATCAATTTTTTGGGAACCCAAATTCCTGAAAGCCGTGACAAGATCAGGTGTCCAGTCATTGTATCTCGCAGAATTTACGCTATACGCCAATATATAATTGCCATTTGGAACCGAATTCAAAAAGTCAACTACCTTCTGCATGAAACAAGCATTGACATTTCCATCGCTGGTACTGACCGGAAAATCAAATGATTGAAAATCCCGGTACCTGCAATGCACGTTTCCATGAACCTGGTTTTCATAGATATTCGGACGATTATAACAATCCCAGTTATTCTTTCTGTCAATTGCTTTGCTGACCCAATTTTGGCCGGTTACCGAGTCAAAAACGGCAAGAACAATTCCACTCGGAAATCCCTCGCCCCCGCACACCCAGCGGTGCATCAGTCCGCTGTTAAGATGGTTGGCAATTTGATCCCAGGGAACGGCCCCGTAGTATGGGCCAATGTTCGCGGTTCCGGTTTTCACCGTTACCGTTTTAGTGTCATCCACAAACTTGAATCTCCTGTCGGTGTCAAGGTATATATTATTGTAGTTATCTTTCAAATACTGGTAGTAGTGCGATTGGTTCCATCCCGGATATTCATCTTTCAGGTAAATAAATGAGCTGCCATTCCAGTTTTCATTGCCGCCATTGCCTGCGGGATCAAGCCCGACACGCCAGTAATAAACAGTACTATCAGCATAATTCATGGAGGGAGTCCAATCCAGGACGCCCCCTGATTTTAATATTGGAGGAGATACCTCTTTGATTGAGCTATTGAACAACTCCGTTGTATCAATCTCCATTATATAAGTGCGGGAGTCGGCAAAAGTATTTGCGGTGGAAGCAACGAGTTTGATCGGCTGTGCTGGAACAATTGCGAATTCATAAGGATGGATTGGATAGGCATCCGTTGATGTTATATTGAGCGTGATGTCCGCCAACTCGTTGTTGTATTCGGATAGTTCTGCAATCTCCGCAACACCCCCTTCAACACAGGCGCTGCCAAATTCCGGGTCAACCTTAACGCAGAATTTGTTCAACCCGAATGCCTCCACCTCACCGGTTGGAATTGTGAAAATCACCGTATCTCTGAATTGTGTCGCCCTGATGCGCTGGATAAAAGAAATGCTTCCGAGATCAGGGTTCGGAAAACTTCTGTTGACTACCACATCAACGCTGTCATCAATCGCCCTGCCAAGGTTGGTTATGACTACTTTTAAATCAAAGGTCGGCTGATTAATGTTCACCACCGGAGGATCAAAAGAGACTGTTTGCGGCTCAATAACGTAATCAGGCTTAGCATGGGGATTAAGCCTGAGCGCGGGATCGCCATGCAAGGTCATTTCCTCCGTCACTGCTTTAGTTATCGGATCAAGCCCCTCTGATTCCAGGTCGCTGACGGTTCCCTTGATACAATTTCCAAGGGTATTGCTATAGTTAGTCTTGCCAAAATTCAGATAGAATTTTCCGGAATAGCGAGCAAGACTGTTGTCGGCTGAAAGGCCGATGGTTGAGATAAAGGCTATTGCAGCCTTTCTGGGAGTAAGCACAAAATCTTCACTAATAAGCGTATCCGGGCTGCTTGGGCTGAAGATATTCCCCGTGAAGCATCCGTTGGAGAGTATAACCGGATATTTTTCAAAATTGTGATAATCATCAGGATCATCAATCGCAATATCAAAGGAATTTGCTGAAGAATGTCCGAAGAAAGTTATCAGCGAAACCCCATCGTTGATGAGGTCGCGTATATAATCTGACTGAACGAATTCAATAGGGTCGGTGCTGGTCTTGAAGAATGAATAGACATCAGCCCCGTATAAACTATCTTCAATAATATCCCTGAAAGTATTCAGAAAGTTCTTAAACTTTGACTGCTGGCTGATTTCTTCACCGCCTCCCATGTGCAGCACACGTTTCATCCATTCCTTATTCGCTATGGTTAAATACGGATCTTGTTCCCTCACATCCTGCTGTAATAATTCATAAGCCTTTACCTTTTCGAGATAATCGTAAACCTGCTGTGCGTTTTCAACCGACAACCGGCCAACAGCAACTCTCGGAACAATGGAAGTATTTGTGGCAGCTAGCAATATGTCTGAGCCGGGGTTGCCGAAAGTAGGAACAAGACATTGATTGTAAGCGGCTAAGTGTGAGGGATCAGTCCTGATCATATCCTTGTACTCCCTGCCCTTGCCAATTATGAACAAATGCTCCGGCTTGATAAACCAGTTGTCCAAAGCAAATGAAACGAAGTTTCTTATTGCAAGCGGATGTTTGCTTACGCCAAATGAAAATTGATCATAGAGTTCATCAATATCCACCACAGCAACCTCGTAATCACCTCCATCGGTGCTCTCACGATATTTTGCATAAGCGCTTACGTTGTCATTTCCATTCCCGTCATCCCTAAGTTTCTTATTAGAAACAATTATATAGTCACCCTGTAACCCCTGCTCGAAATAGTTCACAAAGTATTTCTGCGTGAGACTGCCTACTGTGCCAATATCGGCTGACGACTGGCTGGTAAGAAACAGCTCCCG
>CAYOYI010000208.1:0-4383 GCA_964408105.1 uncultured Chitinophagaceae bacterium
CTCGGGTTTGTGGACTGGGGAGATGGAAGCATTTCTAATACGTTCGATACCATTCAAACACATTTTTATTCCGCACCCGGATCATATACCATTTGGGTTGGCGACACCATTCAATGTGGCGTATATGCAATTGCGACCATTTCAAGAATCCTGCCTTACACTTATACCATCACCAAGACCAATCAAAACTGCGGTCAGCTGGGAACAGCTGCTGTGCATGTTACAGGCGGAAATATTCCAATAACATACGAGTGGAGCACCGATCCGCCTCAGTTTACAGATTCAGTAGGCGGCTTGTTTGCGGGATATTATTATGTAACTATAACCGATGCCACACCGGGTTGCACCGTAACTGACGTTGTACAGATCACCAACCTGAGTCCAATTAATGCGAGTTCAACATCAACTCCTGAATTATGTGATTACAACAACGGTACAGCTACTATCATCCCCACCACTGGCACACCACCTTATACTTATTCGTGGAATACAACACCGGTCCAAACTACTTCAACCGCAACCAATCTTTCCACCGGCAGTTACAACTTCACTTTCATTGATGCCAACCTTTGCTCCGGCCAGGGAACGCGATTTGTCGGTTACACTTCGCCCGTTCAGCCAAATCCTGTTGTGGTGAATGAAGTATGTGGTGACAGCATGGGCAGCATCACGCTCACTCCACTGCTTGGCACTCCACCCTACACTTTTCAATGGTCGAATGGCGGCAATACAAATTCCATTAGCAATCTTACCAAAGGTTATTATTCATTTACAATTGATGACGCGCAAAGCTGTTCGGTTACGGGAGCGCGCAATGTTCTCGATGTTCCGCCTTTCAGCCTGAACATCACATACGTTTCTCAAACATGTCTCACGCCCGGCTCGGCAACAGCAAACGTGACGGGAAATACGGGCCCATTCACTTACAAATGGAGCACCACACCTCAGCAAACAACACAAACCGCCACAGGCTTGACATCAGGATACTACACTTGCACCGTGACCGATGCAGGAGGATGCTTTTATGCGAAGAGCGTGTATGTGCAATATGATCCGCTGGTGAATGCCACTTTGACTTCAACCAAAGCTCTATGTCTTTCATCAACCGGTGCCGTGAGTTGTTTTCCCGGAGGCGGACAAGGGCCTTATACATTTCAATGGAGCACAGGAGCTACCACACAAAATATTACTAATGTGCCCAAGGGTTATTATTATGTTACTGTTACTGACGCTAATAATTGTAAGGTCGTAAAAGCAAAGCAGGTTGAAAGCTATTCGAACCTGAATATTTCTGTCACCATACAAAACGCTTCGTGCATCTTCAACAACGATGGCTCTGCAACTGCGCATGTTTCAAATGCAACTCCTCCTATCACTTATCGCTGGGGCGATGGGCAAATGACACAAACTGCGGTGAACCTTCCTTCAACGTGGAGCTATGGAGTCTATATCACCGATGCCAACGGATGCACGATCACACGATGCTCCGCTCCGATCGGATATGATAATCTTTCGTGCGCTGTTCAGGTTTCCGGAAAGGTGATCAATGATGGTGATGCGGATTGCAGCTTCACTCCAGGTGACGTTGGAATCAGGCAGGTTCCTGTGCAATGCGTGCCTGGATATTATGACCTCACCGGCTCTGCCGGTGATTACGGATTCATCGTTCCACCCGGAAATTATGCACTGAACCACACACCACCCTATCACACTTTTCAATTGTGTCCCGATGGTTCGGTGGAATTGTTTGGTATGCTGCCGGGAGTGGATACCATTGTTGATTTTTATGATACCGCTAGGGCAGCATTAGATTTGAGCGTGGCATTTGGATACACTACCGTGCCACGTCCGGGATTCAGCCATGAAGTCAGCGTTACCTACACCAATCTGGGCAACATCACCGCAAATGCAATCGTGGAATATGAATATGATTCTATTCTTCAGTTTGTAAGTACTACAGCATTTAGCTACGTAAATGATGTGCTGAACCATAAGCTGATCTTCACGTTTAACAATTTCTCTCCGGCAAGTTGGGCGAGATTCAAGATATACTTCACTACCCCTCCTTCAACTGTGCTGGGAACATTGATAAAAGATTGTGCAAGCATATTCCCTGTTCAGAATGATGTGAATTTCATTAACAATGTTGAATGTGATTCGATAAATGTGGTTGGCTCGTATGACCCGAATGATAAGGCGGTATCACCATCAGGAGAAAAAATTCCAGGACACACAGGATTCTTCATTACACGCGATGATTCTGTGCTGCATTATAAAATCCGTTTCCAAAACACCGGAACTTACTATGCCGAGAATGTTGCCATCCTCGATACGCTGGATGAAGACCTTGATCCGTCAACCATTTTCGGGATTACGTCTTCGCATGATTACCGAGCTGATTTCTTTATGAATAAATACCTCGCGTTTTACTTTGACAATATTAATCTGCCGGATAGCTTCTACAATGAACAGGCCAGCCACGGGTATATTTCATTTTACATTAAGCAGAAACCGGAATTGCCCAATGGCACCAGGATTGAAAACCGGGCTGCGATTTATTTTGATTATAATGAACCGGAGATTACAAACACCGTTTCACTTACGGTTGCTGTACCGGAAGAGCCGGTTTCAGTGAATGAAATTGAGGTAAACAAAACCGCTCTGGCATTTCCGAATCCAACAGAAGATAAAATCCATTTCATGCTGAAAAACGAAGAAGGTAAAATCGTGGGAGCCGAGTTGTATGACTTGAATGGCAAGTTGTGCGCAGCTTCACAAACGGATCACATGGAATTGAATTCGCTGGCTGACGGCATGTATTTCTTCAGGGTTTATTCAGAAAGCGGGGCTACGTTCACCGGGAAAGTGGTGAAGGAGTAATTTGTTTATGCCATTTCTGCTTTATGCAGGAATTCCCTGAGGGTTTTAATTAATTACCTTTGGGTTGTCCAAATCCCGGATAAAGGGAAGGGGATGGATATGCACTATGAAAACTCTTGTCCTAACACTTTTGCCGATTATTTGTTTCGCCCAGAAAGATGGCGAGTGGAAAACTTTTGATCAGCCTCAATATTCCATACAATATCCCTCTGATTGGGAGCTTAATGAACACGGCCAGATGGGAGCAAGCTTCTTTCTTTTTTCTCCAAAAAAATCAGAGGCAGACCAATTCCGGGAGAATGTGAACCTGATCATCCAGGACCTGACAAGCTATAATATTGACCTTGACCAGTATGCTCAAATTTCTGAAGAGCAGATAAAAACATTGGCCACTAACTCCAGGATTTTAGAAAACAAGAGAATGAAAAACGAGGCAGGAGAATATCAGGAAATAATTTACACCGGAGACCAAGGTATCTTCAATCTGCAATACATGCAACACTATTGGGTGATCAACGGCATGGCATACGTCCTCACCTTCACCGCTGAACAAAGCGAATTTTCCAGGTTTGAAAAGACAGCTAAAAAAATCTTTGCTTCGTTCGTCATCAACAAATAGCCAGGCGTTAGATGCTGGCTTTGTTTTCGTCATTGCGATAGCAATGCTTCAGAGCACTGGCATCGGGAGAAGCAATGCGCTTATGAGACTGATTCACTCGCAAAGCCTCGATCGCAATGACGTTTTTATTAAACTCAATGCTCTACTTCAACAACAACTTGTCCGTCTTATCCAGAAATCTGACATCTGAAAAACCGGTACGGTTGAAGATAACGAAGCTTCCCTTTTTGATTTCAGGATACAGGCGGAGCTCGCAGTAGTAACCACCGCCTCCGCCAGCATGTGAGTAATAAGTGACTCCATCAAGGTTGCCGGTAAACCATCCGAGACACATTCCGGTGGCTTTGCCGTCAGAAGCTTGGCCTTCGGTGAAAAGAAGCTCCTTCGATTTACCAGAAAGCAAAACTTCTTCATCACTCAACAATGCCTGACCGTATTTCATGAAGGCATTCACCGTTCCAATGATGCCACCGTAAGGAGTTCCGTTCACGTAGTTTTCTTTAAAGAGTTTCCACTTCCCAACCGGCTCACCCATGTATTTTGATTTATCAATAAAGAAACCAAGCAGCAGCATAGAAAAACTAAATCGGTCATGATAGCCAATTGCATGAGGCAGTTTTCCGTCAATTGTGAATCCGAATTCCCCTTCAGGTATCGAAAGCTTACCGATGACATTTTCCTGCACATATTGCTCATATCTCATACCGGTGACTTTCTCAATCAATTGCCCCAGCGCCACAAAACCAAGATTGGAATATTTGAATTTGCACCCCGGCTCGGATTTCTTAGCATGCTTCTCAAGAATCGGAGCAAAAAACTTATCACGGTCGAACGATTTATGTTCTGATCGCGTATGTATCCACGAAATAGGTATGGGATTAGGC
>CAYOYI010000208.1:4393-7277 GCA_964408105.1 uncultured Chitinophagaceae bacterium
AACCCTGATGTGTGATCAAGAAGATGCCTGACTGTGACACTTTCAGAAAATTGACTTTCGGGCAAATAATTTCTTACCGGCCTGTCAATGTCAATCAAACTTTTTTCCGCAAGCTGAAGAACTGCTATAGCGGTAAAAGTTTTGGTGACTGAATAAGCGCTGAAAGTGGTGTGCTGGTCAGGTTTCAATTCGCTTCCCAGATCGGCAAAGCCTGCTGTGTATTCGTAAATCATCTTTTGATCGTCAAAATGAACGTACTGAACCGAAGGAGTACGGTTCTTTTTTATTTCGTTATCCAAAATGTCTTTTGGCGTTTGGCTTTGATTTGCGTTCATACATGAGATTGAAAAAGCTAAAAAGAAGATAACAGCGGGTCTGCATTTCATGACAATATGATTGTACAATATATCCGGACGAAAGAAAGTCAAAATTTACATTTTACGAAAATCATCTACCGGACAATTTTGGTAAATTGCAGTTACTTATCCTCCCCGGTGCTCCATGAGAATATTCAGCTTACCCGCTTTCCTATTTTGCTGGAGTGCAATCTTTGCACAACCCTGCACCACTACAAACGCATCCGGCTGCCTGTGCCCGAATGGTGTTAATTCCTGCGACTTGCTTCCGGACATTACCATTTCATGGTATGCGCTGGAAAACTATGATGCCGGACCCAATGAATACTCCCAGAGCGGCAATGGTCAGAATGATGGCCGTTTGCGAATTACGGGATCAACACCAAACATCGGCTTCGGACCATTCACGGTAAGAGGTGTTGACAAGAATGGATATCGTTGGTTCTTGTGTGGGACAGATACCGTTTCGATTTATGATCCAAACGCTAATGTGGAGTTTTCCTGCCCGAACGGGAATCCTGAACCTAAGCAGTTCATCATGCAGCGGGTGTATCATAAGGATTCCACAGCGATGAGTTACACGGAAAGATTTAGCGGCACTATGACCTATCATCCTTCGCACGGACATTATCACGTGGATGACTGGGTTTCATTTACGTTGCGCGTTGAAGATGCAAATGAGCCTGATACCCTGAAGTGGCCCATCATCGGCACCGGCAGCAAATTGGGATTTTGTCTGATGGATTATGGAAGCTGCAATTATTATGCGGGACATTGCAGAAGTTTTCAAACCTATGGAGCGGGTACTGTACTAAACAGCACCAATATTCCCAATTACGGCTTGGGAGGTGGCAGCTACGCCTGTTCTCCGGCAGAGCAAGGAATTTCCGTTGGCTACACGGATATTTACAGCGAATCGCTTGATGGAATGTGGATAGACATTCCTCCTACAACATGCAACGGAAATTATTGGATAGTTGCTGTGGTAGATCCTAATAACAATTTTAGCGAAGCAAATGAAAACAATAACTGGACGGCAATTCCTTTCGCGCTTACAAAACAGCTTCCTGCCGGTACCGCCACAGCTGAAATTTACATTGACGAATCCCCGCAGATATGCACAGGAGATTCCATCACGCTCACGGCAAGCCCGGCTTTGAATTATTTGTGGTCAACCGGTGACAGCACGGAATCTATTGTCGTAACACATGGGGGAAGTTTTTTCTATGCAGCTTCATCACAATGCGGAAGTGCGACAAGCGATACCATTACAGTTCAAGAGATAGTGTCAGAAATTACAGGTATCTATGGAGACACAACATGTGTTGCCAGCGCTGCGCAATTATCAGCCCACGGAACCGGTGAAGTTATTTGGTTTGATTCGGTCACGGGCGGCTCGTTAGTGTTTGCAGGAGATACATTGAATATCCCATCATTACCGGGTACTGCTTCATTCTATGCAATGAATATCAGTGAAATTCCCGGGGCGATCAGTTTCAGCGAGCCACATAATCATTCAGGAACCAATTACAGCTCATCACAATTCAACGGTTACCTGATCTTTGATTGCGTTGCGGCCTTCACTCTAAAATCCGTGAAAGTATATACTGATTTTCCGGGAACACGCATTATTGAATTGAGAAACAGCAGCGGAGTCGTTTTGGAAGATACCACCGTTTATATCAACAGTGGCACATCCAGAGTTTCAATTAATTTTAATATTCCTGTTGGAAACGACCTTCAGCTTGGAACAAACACCGCCAGTAATCAAAACAACTTCGGTCACGCCAGTCCCGATCTAAGAAGAACCGACAACGCCTCTTACCCATACGGCATCACGGGCCTGTTCACAATAACAAATTCAAGCCTGGGTTTGAGCTTTTACTATTATTTCTATGATTGGGAAGTGCAACCTGGACCATTTACGTGCATGAGTCCTCGTCAAGTCGTCACCGCAGTGGCTGTTTCACCTTCCGCAATTTCTTTTATGGGAATTGATACGGCATATCAAATCACCGACAGCGCGGTGATACTCGATGCACAGCCTACGGGAGGAATATTTTCAGGCGCAGGGGTATCAGGAAATATTTTTGATCCCATGCAGGCTGGAATAGGTTATCATAATATTTTCTATTCCTACATTGATGAATTCGGCTGCTTTAGTGAAGATTCAATTGAGGTGCATATTAAGAAGGGACAGATCACAGCATCCGTTAGCGATGATGTTGAAATTTGCTCAGGTGAATCTATTGTTCTTACCGCTTCGGGTGGAACGATTTTTACATGGAGTACAGGAGATACAACTGCAAGCATTGTCGTGAACCCCGCAACTACCACAACTTTTATGGTTACCGTTTCCGATATCTTCTCCAGTGAGGATGTTGCCGATGTCACCGTAACGATTCTTCCGGTAACCGAGGTTGATTTCTCAGGACTTGATTCGGTTTATAAGGAAACTGATATTCCTGTTGAGTTATCAGGAATACCTGTGGGAGGAAATTTTTCCGGCCCGGGAATCATTGGAAACA
>CAYOYI010000209.1:0-3841 GCA_964408105.1 uncultured Chitinophagaceae bacterium
TGTTCTGATGTTCATAAAGAAGGTCTTTACGATATGACGGAGGAAACCGGTTTTGATTTCGATAAGGCGATCATTTACAGAACGGTGAGCAATGACCTATCAGGGTTAAAAAAGAAGTTTAATTACGATATTATTGTGTTTTTCAGCCCTTCCGGAGTAAAATCATTGTTCGATAACTTCCGGAAATTCAAGCAGGATAAGACCCGGATCGCTGCTTTTGGGAAAACCACTGCAAAGGCGGTTGTTGAAAATGGTCTGCGTCTTGACATAGAGGCACCCACGCCTGAATTCCCTTCTATGGCAAGCGCGCTGAATAACTATCTTTCTATCTCAAACAAATAAACAGATATAATTTCGTTATCAGCAAGTCCATACGTACAGCGATACAAGTTTCGGGGCGTATTGAACAAAGTCTGCTAATTTTAATAAATGCTCCAATTGAGAAAAATTTCGACCTGCTTTAATGAAATTTAAGAAATTCCTTTCCGGGGTTTTATTTTTTGCCTTATGGAATTTCTGTGTTGCACAGAACTCCCCGGTATTCTCAAATTTTATGAATCTGAAACAGTTGTACAATCCGGCAACTGCGGGTAGCGATGATGCAATGGAGGTATTTGCCGTCTATCGTGCTCAATGGGTCGGAATTGAAGGAAATCCCTCGGTTCAGGCGTTGTCATTCAGTTCTCCGTTGACCGTGATCGGGTCAAGTTTGGGGGTGTTTGCGGTCAATGAGTTCCAGGGTGAGGAGCGGGTTACTTCCGCCATGCTGGCTTACGCATACAAACATTCATTTCGGAGATGGAGTTTGAGTTTGGGAGTGTCTGGCGGCATAATGCAAAGAGCAATTGATGGCGCACGATTAGAATCTCCAGAGGGTGACTATTCCAGCGGAATTAACCACCGTGATGACTACATTCCCGATAAACTTAGCAGTGGTTTAACAGGTGATATCAGCGCGGGAGTGTTCTTGCAAATGAAAAGCCTTTATGGAGGTATTTCTGCAAATAACCTGCTTGAGAGCAAAGCACACGTTAAGTGGAACAACATGTCTGCCGAAATAAGAAATCCAAGATACTTTACTGCATGTGTGGGGAACGCATTTAAGATTAGTAAGAAACTAAGTCTTGAACCGAACGAATTAATCAGTACCGATTTTATCAATACCCAATCAGAGTTCAACGTGATTTTACAATTCAAAGACAATATCTACGGAGGGTTGTCGTTTAGAGGGTTTACAAGTAACCTAACCGATGCATTAGTAGTTATGGCAGGATTTAAATTTTTAAAGCGGTTTAAAGTCGGTTACAGTTATGACTTCTCTCTGTCTTCTTTAAACCTGGCAAACAGCGGTTCTCATGAAGTATTTGTAAGCTATAAACTGAACATAAAAGAATTGCTGAACCCGGGTAAAATAATTTACAGCCCCAGGTTTTTATAGGAAAAAAATTTGGTTAGTTTGAAAGCGGAAATGTTGGAAAGAAAAAAAAGGAGTTTTTTTTCTTTTTTCGTAAAACATGTATATTTACACGCCTTATTAAAGGGCGCGTAATAAGTACGTTAAAACAATTTTTAAAATGAAGAAAAATCTGATTATCGCTTCAGTAATTGCCGCACTTTTTTTCACCGGTTGTGGTAGCGGTTACAATGGACAATTAGTTGGCGTTCAAAACCGCCCCGGATGGACAAATGTGATTCCATACGGGATGATATACATACCTTCCGGCACTTTGCATATCGGTCCGAGCGATCAGGATGTAAACAACTCAATGATCCAAAGGAGTAAGTCAATTTCGATCCAGGGGTTTTACATGGACGATACAGAGGTTACTAATAATGAATATCGCCAGTTTGTACATTGGGTACGCGACTCGATTGCAGCGAAAACCATCGGAGCGGATATGCTTATTACTGACGATGAAAGTGTAGACGGAGAAGGTAGAATTGATTGGGACAGGATGCAAAATTTCGATTATGAAGATGAGGAGTATTCCGAGACCCTTAATGACATGTATTATGCAGAAAATGAAAGGTTTTGGAACAAAAAGGAATTTGACATCAATAAACTAACCTACGAGTATTACTGGATCGATATCAAAGAGGCCTCAAAGGTTTCGAGTCGCGGCAAGCCAAGGTCAGACTTTATAAGAAAGGAGTCAGCTGCGGTTTATCCTGACACACTTGTTTGGGTTCGGGATTTCTCTTATTCATATAATGAGCCCATGACCAGGAATTATTTCTGGCATCCTGCATTTGACGATTATCCTGTGGTTGGAGTTACCTGGGGTCAGGCTAACGCTTTTAGCGCTTGGAGAACAAGGTTCTGGGAAGACTATAGGACAGAACGCGGAGAAACAATCAACGACCCCTTCAGGTTGCCTACTGAGCAAGAGTGGGAGTATGCAGCCAGAGGTGGGAAAAAGTTGGCACCCTATCCATGGGGTGGTCCATATTTAAGAAATACTAAGGGATGTCTTTTGGCGAATTTCAAGCCGGGCAGGGGTAATTATCCTGAAGACGGTGGATTTTATACGGTAAGGGCAGATGCTTACTGGCCAAATGATTATGGTCTCTATTGCATGTCAGGAAACGTTTCGGAATGGACTTCAACAGCATTTTATGAAAATGCTTATGCTTTTGTCCACGATCTGAATCCGGATATCAGGTATGATGCAAAGGAAGATGATCCGATTACAATGAAGAGAAAGGTTATCAGAGGCGGTTCATGGAAGGATATCGGATATTACCTCCAGACCGGAGCACGGCATTGGGAATATCAGGATTCAGCTAAATCCTATGTAGGGTTTAGAAATGTGCTTACCTTCCTTGGAAGGTCATTTAACGATTAAACTTTGTTTGCAGCTTGGCCCTGTAAATAGTCTTTTTATTAATTAACCAAAAGAAATAAAATCTAAACTCTGTTCAAATTATGAGAAATCTTGCAATTTTCTTTGAATCCGAAAAGGGGAAACGCGTCAAGAACATGATTATTGGTCTTGGTGCTGCTGTGGTGATGATGGGCGCTTTATTTAAGCTTGAATCCTGGCCGGGCGCAAGTATCATGTTGATTTGCGGTCTTAGCGTTGAGGCATTCATCTTTGCCTTACAGGGTATACTGCCACCCCATAAGGACTATTATTGGGAAAAAATTTATCCGGATTTAAATATATCACCTGAAGTGGAAGGTGAAGGAGAGGGACACACTTATAAAGGTACCATCACCGAACAGCTTGATGAAATGCTGGAGAATGCAAACGTTGAATCACGTTTAATTGAAAGTTTGGGAAAGAATCTCGGCAAGCTTGGTGACAATGTAGAGAAACTGGCGGAAATTGGAGAGGTTTCGCTTGCTACCAATGAGTACTCAGCTAAGGCAAGGGAAGCAACTGTCGCTCTAGGGCAAATGAAGGAGGCTTATACAGGCGCAACCGAAGCAATTCAGGCTTTGGCAGGAGCGTCATCTGACGCTCAGAATTTCCATACTCAGATGCAGGTAGTCACAAAGAACCTTGCATCTCTGAATTCAATTTATGAAGTTGAGTTGCAGGATGCTTCAACTCATATTGCGGCTATTAATAAGTTCTATGGAACCTTATCTGATGCGACTGAAAATCTGAAAGATTCTGTTGGTGATGCGAAGGCATATAAGGAACAGATTGGAGCGTTGGCGAAAAATCTTGCCTCGCTTAACTCGGTCTATGGAAACATGCTTTCAGCAATGGCAATAAGGCAATAAGAAATCAAGAGATACCGTTTTTGATAACTACTCCAAAGCGAAAAACTAACAGGTAATGGGAATTCCTAAGGAACCACGGCAGCAAATGATCAATATGATGTATTTGGT
>CAYOYI010000209.1:3851-7243 GCA_964408105.1 uncultured Chitinophagaceae bacterium
TGACGGCACTGCTGGCACTTAATATATCAGCTGAGGTGTTAAATGCATTTAAACTGGTGAGTGATGGTATGCAGGTAAGTAATGAGGCGGTTGACAAGAAGAATTATTCAGTGATGGATGCATTCGATGCGCAATACGCTAATGACCCTGTCAGGACAGAAAAATACCGTAATGACGCGAAACAGGCCATGACCCTTGCGGACGAATTTGTAGATAGAGTTCAGGCTCTCAGAGATCTAATTATAGAGCAGAGTGGAGGCTTTGTTGACGGTGATACTGTAACTAAGGATTTGAAGGGAAAGAGAAACTTTGATATCACCACATTACTCATGGTGGAGCAGGAGAATGGTCGAAATCTAAAGGCTGAAATTGACAAACTTAGGGATTCGTTATTAGCGTTGCCGTCTTTGGATGAAGTTGACAAAGAAGCTCTTGCAAAGCAGTTCACACTTAGCACAGATTACAATCTTGAAGCCGCAAAAAGACTTGGCAAAAAAAGCTGGGAGGCATATTTGTTTGATCACGTTCCTGTAATTGCGGTAAACACTATCCTGACCAAGTTCCAAGGAGATGCTAAGAGTTCAGCCGGTTTAGTGGTTGAAACGCTTTTCAAGAAAATTGGAGCGTCTTCTTACAAGTTTGATGCGCTTGAGGCCAAAGTGGTAGCTCCAAGCAGTTATGTTTTAACTGGACAAGAATATAAGGCCGATATTTTCGTGTCTGCAACAAGTTCTACCCAAGACCCAAAAGTTTATGTAGGCAGGTTTGATCCCAAGAAAATAAACTATAACTCAAAGGTTGGTCTTCCTAAGGAGCCTTTGAGTGAGAATCCGCTACTTGCTCCTTATGACAGCATTCCAGTGGAAAGAGGTTTGGGAAAGTATTCGGATAAATCTTCACGGGTTGGCTTTCAAGAAAAAACTGGAGTTATTAAGGTGAAGAAGCCTCAAGGTACTGGATATGATTATTTCCCATTTGCCTTAGAATATCAGATTGCTGAAGCAGGAGTGGTGGTATCTCCTGATAAAATGAATGTGTTTTACATAGGTGTCGAAAATCCGGTTTCGGTTTCTGTTCCTGGTTTTCCGGCTGAAAAAATATCGGCATCTTTAAGCAAAAACGGTACCTTAAAAATGGATAAGCCCGGGCATTTCATTGCGAATGTAACAACAGTAGATTTAAAGGGTGAAACAGATGTTCAGGTTTATGCTGAAGTGCAAGATGGCAGTAAAAAAATGATGGGAGCAAAGCCTTTTAGGGTTAAACGCGTACCCGATCCGGTTGCCAAGATTGGAGGAGAAAAGGGTGGGAGCATGAAAGCTGCAACATTCAAAGTACAACGCGGCATTATTGCAGAACTTGAGAACTTTGATTTTGACATCAGGTTCCAGATTCAAAGTTTTGAGATGACTTATGCTGCAGCTCGTCAGGACCTCCTAAGTACTTCAGTTGATGGCCCAATGTTCTCGCAGAAAATGCTTGACTACATGAACAAGGCGAAGCCTGGAGACGTATTTTACTTTGATAAGATTCGTGCAAAAGGCCCTGATGGAACAACCAGAAACCTGGCCGGTATTGTATTTAAACTAATGTAAACGCCATAATTATGAGAATAGCATCGGTATTAATCATTACAATTGCCCTTTTTTCTGCAAACATTTACGGTCAGACGGTACAGACAGAGCCGCCCAGAGATGGCGCTTATGACAAGGTGACCATTGAAGAAAGGCAAATTGTGCCGTATGACCATTTAAGAGAAGCTGATGTATTCTGGTCAAAGCGCATATGGAGGGTAATTGATACCCGTGAAAAAATGAATTTGTCGTTTAGGTATCCCAAGCAATACTTGGTAAATATTCTGAAGGATCATGCAGTTGAGGGTTCTATAACGGTTTACGATCCGATCGATGATGAATTTACCAGGCCACTCACGCCTGAGGAAGTTGCAAAAATAGGTGTTGGCGACCCCGATACTATCAGGGTTATTGACCCGGTTACTCTTGAAGAAAAGGTCGAAATCACAAAGCCGGAATTTGATCCGCAAAAGGTTACCAAATTTCGCCTGAAGGAGGACTGGATCTTTGATGAGGAGACTTCAACCTTGATAGTTAGAATCATCGGAGTAGCTCCGATTCAGGAGGAGTATAACGTTGATGGCTCATATCGCGGTGATAAGCCTCTTTTCTGGGCATACTTTCCTGAATTAAGGCCAGTGCTTGCGAAGTATCAGGTCTTTAATCCGCAGAACGATGCCGTTACAATTAGCTGGGAAGACCTTTTTGAAATGAGATACTTCTCCAGCTACATCTATAAGGAATCAAACGTGCATGACAGAAGGGTGCAGGATTATGTAACGGGTATAGATGCGTTGCTCGAGTCTGATAACATCAAAAACAAGATATTCAACTTCGAACACGACCTTTGGTCATTCTGATTTAGCCATTGCTGCGTAGTGGTCTAAAACCAATTGCGCCTTGGCGGAACCGATCAATAAGGCAAGCTTCTTTTGAGAAGCTTGCCTTATTTTTTTCTCCGATTTAAAGGTTTTTAATAGCAATTCACTGGTTTTATTGCCAATTCCATGAATCTCGGTTAATCCGGTTCTCAACGTGGCATTGTCTCTTTTTCGTTTGTGAAATGTCATTGCAAATCGATGGGCCTCGTCTCTTATCCTCTGTATTAACTTCAGCGATGGCGATCGCTTATCCAGATGCAGTGGCAGCGGGTCGTTGGGAAAATATATCTCCTCTAGTTTTTTTGCAATACCTACTAAAGGAATTCTATTTTCCAGCCTAAGCTTGGTTAATGCATTTCTTGCAGCATTGAGTTGTCCTTTCCCGCCATCAATTATCGTTAATTGAGGTAATTGGCTTTCATCATCTTTTATTCCAAAATATCTACGGTAAACTACCTCCTCCATTGAAGCAAAATCGTCAGGACCTATCACTGTTTTAATATTGAAATGCCGGTAATCCTTCTTCGAAGGCTTCCCGTTTTTAAAAACCACAAGAGCTGCAACCGGATTACTTCCCTGAAAGTTGGAGTTGTCAAAGCATTCAATATGCACCGGCAAAGAGGTAAGCCTGAAATCTTTTTGTAAAATCTCCAATACATCTTGTTTACTTTTTCGAGGTTCAGACTGGCGGCTGTTCTTGTAGTAAGTAGCATTGTTCATGGAAAACTCCAGCAGTTTTTTCTTATCTCCACGCTGCGGAACCGTTAGAATAAGATTTTCATCTGGCAACTGTAAGTTGAAAGGAACGATCAGCTCTTTTGATTCGCTATTGAAGTCTTGTCTTAGCGCGGTAATTGCGAAGATTAAAATTTCTTCGGCTGTTTCATCCAACTTCTTTCTTAGCTCGATGGTCTTGGTTTGTATGATACCCCCATTC
>CAYOYI010000210.1:0-7216 GCA_964408105.1 uncultured Chitinophagaceae bacterium
AACTTTGGGGTTATGCAGTGAATGAGACATTCTCCAATGAAGATCTGATCTCAGAAAATTATCAGGGAATCAGGCCTGCTCCCGGTTATCCCGCCTGTCCAGATCATACTGAAAAGATTACTTTGTTTAATCTGCTTGACGCAGAAAAAAATACAGGTATCAAACTCACCGAGAGCCTGGCAATGTTTCCGGTAGCTTCGGTAAGCGGCTGGTATTTCTCAAATCCCGAGTCGAAATATTTTGGGGTCGGGAAAATCCTAAAAGACCAGGTTGAAGATTATGCGAAGCGTAAAAAAATGAAAGTAACAGAAGTGGAAAGATGGCTTAGTGCCTGGCTTAGTTATGATGCCTGAGACTTCCGCTGAAATCTTCCCTTTTTGTAAACATTACTCTCTTTCTTAATGCCTTTCCTTAATTCCTTTTGTTGTTCCTCGGGCAAATGGATGAACTCTACGCATTCATCCGAGCAACAACCTTCGTATCTCGCGGCACATTCTTCGCATTGAATAAATAAAAGATGGCAGCCTTCGTTCACACAGTTCGTATGCCGGTCGCTGGGCTTTCCGCATTGATGGCATCGGCTTATTATTTCATTAGAAATTTTCTCACCGAGCCGTTCGTCAAACACAAAGTTCTTTCCGTGAAATTTATTTTTTAGCCCTTGCTCTTTAATCTGCTTCGCATAATTGATGATGCCCCCTTCAAGCTGATGCACCTTTTTAAACCCTTTGTGCTTAAACCATGCGCTTGCCTTTTCACAGCGGATGCCCCCCGTGCAATACATCACAATATTTTTGTCCTCCTTCCCTTCAAGCATTTCTTCCACCATTTTTAACTCATCGCGAAAGGTATCAGAATCGGGAAGGATCGCATTTTCAAAATGGCCTACCTCACTCTCATAATGATTGCGCATATCAATCAAGATCGTTTCCGGATCCTCGGTAAGCTTGTTGAATTCGTCAGCCTTCAAATGTTTGCCCACATTGGTCACATCAAACGTATTATCATTCAATCCGTCTGCAAGTATCTTGTCACGTGCCTTTATTTTCAGCTTGAAAAAAGATTTACCGTCATCCTCCACTGCAAAATTCAAGCGGATACTTTTTAGAAAAGGGATTGTTTGAATGTGCTCTTTAAATGATGCTACACTTTCCTGAGGAATACTTATCTGGGCATTGATTCCTTCCTTCGCAACATGCACCCTGCCCATGATTCCCAACTCAGTCCATTTCAAAAACAATTCATCCCGAAATGTATTCGGATCAGGTATATGCGCGTACTTGTAGAAAGATACTGTTACACGCGGTTCTTTGCTCTCCTGCAATTTTTGCTTCAGCAGTTTCCCCTCGAAAATGTTGTGTAGCCTGGGTTTCTTTTTCACGCTGCAAAGATAATGGGGCACGCGTAGTTATGCTAAATTTGCGTCCCTTCTCAATCCGTGAATACTTCATTCGCTTATGGTTCTACGCTGATACTCGGTGCGCTGCATGCCATCGAGCCGGGCCATGGAAAATCATTCATCGCAGCCTACCTGCTTGGTGAAAAGCTGAGCTTTCGTCATATTGTCGCGCTTGGCATCAGTCTGCTGGTTTCTCATTTTCTGCTGCTCATTATCATTGCGCTGCTGATGCGGTTTATTTTCAGCAGTGCGATCCTTGATAATACGCACGAAGTTCTTTCATGGGCCGGCCCGGTAATAATCCTGCTTTTCGGGATTTACCTCCTCATAAATCATCGGCACAGTCACTAGTATCATGGGCTATTTCACTCGCATCACCACCATGATGAGCCGAAAAAGAATGGCAGCTTGAAAAAATCCGCAATGGTGGGCGCCATCAGCGGCTTGCTGCCGTGCCCTACTGTTGTGGCTTCTGTGCTGATGTCGGGAGCGGTAAACAATTTCCATAATGCGATTTTTTACATTCTTGTTTATGTGCTCGGCATGGGAATCGTGATGATCGGCCTGATGACATTGTTCTTCTTTGTACAAAAAGCTGTCTTAAAAAAGTTTGACAAGCTATTCTCCAAAATAAATCCTCACCTGATAAGCGCGATACTTATCATCATCGTTGGGTTGGTTTATCTTATTCTGCGAGTTTTTGCGCATACTCCGCACACATGAAAAAGCCTGTTTCTTTCGTTTTTCCTTAACTTTATGTTGAGTATCATGAAAAAGAAAACCATCATCGCACTAAGTATATCCCTTATGCTGCTGGTTGCTTCGTGCAGTCACTACACATGCCCTACCTACGATAACAACTCGGGCGAGCAGAAGTACAGCGGAAAAAACAGGAGTAGTGACAAGGGTCTTTTCCCTAAGAATATGCAGTGATTGTATCTCCAATAGTGGGAAATTTAATGGATACTCGGATCCCAGCTATCGTTAACATCACCAAGCTTAATACCAATAAAATCTTGATTAGTCAGGTCAGAAAAGACATGTGTAAAGGTGCGAGAATTCTCAAAGGGGAACGGGAAAGTGGGGTCTGGAAAAATATGATCAGTGCTGACAAACTGCCACAAACGAGCAGGAGGAAAGCTTATGGCGGCTCCAAGAATTAGAGATCTGGTATATGCTATGTCCAAAACTGAAACAGCAGTATCTCCTTGTGCATTGCACTCCGCAGCAGCAATTCTTTTATAAGGTGAAGTGAGTTGCGAGGTACCCAAAGTATGCTTATGCATCAACAAGATATCCAGCGCAGTTAGGCCATTGTTGGCTACAATATCATTATTTTTCTCGGGAGCGATAGTATAGTCCCCTCCCGAAATAACCTGAAAGGAATAAATACCATCGTTTGCTGTTACAAAAACCTGATTATCATCACCTGATAAGGTAACCGTAACTCCTGCAATTCCAGACCCTGATTCAGTAAGGATTTTTCCGGTTATTAATGCAAATTGCTGAGAAAGTTTCACCGTAAATATGTCATTACCATTGCCGAATGAAGGTATTATAAGCGAAGGTTGTCCTGGATCAAAATCTACCAAAGGTCCAATAAAAGCCCCTGTAGCATAGACAAAGCCTGCCAGGTCAACTGCAATAGACTGCCCCCGACCACCCGAAAAATCTCCACCAAAAGCCACCGCCCATTCAAAGTCTCCGTGCGTATCAAGCTTTTGAACGTAAATAAACTGATCTCCAGGATCACCTAAATTATATATTCCAGAACCGGGATCGACATCAACTATACCTGTAATAAAACCTGTGGAATAGATATTACCATTTGTATCTGTTCTCATATCTGTCACGCGATCCCAACTTGAGCTACCCAAGGTATTACCCCAGATGAAAGCTCCGGTGCTATCCAATTTTAGGATATAGCGGTCGGTGAGTCCTGCTGAAATAAAAGAAGCTGTTGCTGCCCCAGGATCAATATCTGTTGTATCCCTGAATATTCCGCCAATGTATATCTCTTGATTAGTACCAACGGCAACAGTCCAGGCATCATCTGTTCCCCTGCCACCCCATGATAGAGCCCATGCGAAATCGCCTGATCTATCCAACTTTAGAATATACGCGTCAGAAGTGGCGGTGGGATCTGCTGAAGTTAAATGAAATACACCTGGTCCGGGATCAGCATCAACTGTACCGTAAAAATCTCCTACCACATAAATACTTTCATTCAAATCAACAGCAATATCTCGTCCTATCGGATCGCCTATAGTTTTTGCCCATATAAAATTGCCTGATGAATTCAGTTTCAAAATAAATGTTTGAGAATAGGGCGCAGTCATGTTAAAGACTCCTGAACCGGGATCAAAATCTACTGTCTGCTGATAGTTACCCAGGATAAGTACGTTGCCGGATTTATCCAGCGCTATCGCAGTCGTTCCATCAGCTAAATTTCCTCCAATTTGCTTTACCCACAGCAAGTTGCCTAAGGCGTTTAGTTTCATAATAAAAACATCGTAATCTCCAGAAGAGATGGAATTTATAGTGCCGGGACCCGGATCAAGATCGGCAGTCCCCTTAAAACTTCCGGCAACGTAAAGATCTTCAGCCGTATCTGCCACAATCGAGACCTGATACTCCTGCTCCATTGCACCTACCGAGCGTACCCAGGCAAGATTTCCTACAGAATCTAACTTTTGTATGAATATATCCTTCCACCCTTTGGAAACTGCATCGACTACTCCGGGACCCGGGTCGAAATCAAGCGTACCTTCAAAAAAGCCCGCAACAAATATATTTCCACTTTTGCCCAACACTATACAATTCCCGACCTCTTCATTGCTGACATTGCCCATAGTTCTCACCCATTCAAGCGTTTGAGCATTATTAAACCGGGATGCTCCAAACAAAATCACACTTAAAAAAATCATCCTGCCCACTAGATTGAATTTTATAGCTATTCTAAAAGTAACACTAAGAAAAACACATTCAAACTGGTGGAGAAAGATAATTAGCTAAGCAGGTAACATATTTCACGATATCTTGCTCCACTTCTTCCTCTCTACCTGCCGGGATAAAAGAAACTTTCTGAGCCCAAGATTTTCAGGACGTTCAAGATGAGGATCGTTAGAAAGCAGTTCTTCGGCTGTTCTTCTTGCTTCTTTCAGAATAGCTGAGTCTTTTATGATATCCGCAACTTTGAAATTCATGATGCCGCTTTGCCGGGTTCCCTCGATGTCGCCCGGGCCGCGCATGTGCAGGTCAACTTCTGCAATATCAAATCCATTATTCGTTTGCACCATTGTCTGAAGCCTTTGCTTCGCTTCGGCAGAAAGTTTGTATTCGCTCATTAATATGCAGAAAGATTGATCCGCCCCGCGTCCTACCCTTCCCCTCAACTGATGCAACTGCGAAAGCCCGAATCGCTCGGCATTTTCAATCACCATCACCGAAGCGTTCGGCACATCCACACCTACTTCTATCACCGTAGTGGAAACCATGATGTGCGTTTCTCCCCTGACAAAGCGCTGCATTTCATATTCCTTATCCTCCGGTTTCATTTTTCCATGCAAAACGCTCACGCGATATTTCGGAAGCGGAAACTGCCGCACAATGCCTTCATAACCTTCCATCAGATTTTTCAAGTCCAGCTTTTCCGATTCTTCTATCAGCGGATATACCACATATACCTGCCTGCCCTTTTCGATCTGCTGTTTCAGAAATCCAAACATTCCCAAGCGCTTTGATTCATACACATGCTTCGTCACAATCGGTTTTCTGCCCGGTGGCATTTCATCAATGACTGAAACATCGAGATCGCCATAGATGGTCATGGCAAGAGTCCTTGGAATCGGTGTTGCGGTCATCACTAAAATATGTGGAGGATTTTCGCTTTTCTCCCAAAGCGCTGCACGTTGCGCCACTCCAAAACGGTGCTGCTCATCAATCACAACTAATCCAAGATTATTGAACTGCACCGCATCTTCAATGAGGGCATGTGTACCGATTGTGATGTGAATACTTCCTTCCTGAAGTTCATCCAAAATCTGCTTGCGTGCTTTTCCCTTTATTGAACTCGTGAGTAATTCGACCCTTACATCCAATTTGCCCAGAAGATTTGCAAGATTGCGATAGTGCTGCTGCGCAAGAATTTCAGTAGGCGCCATCAGACAAGCCTGAAATCCGTTGTCAATCGCCATCAGCATGGTCATGAGCGCTACAATGGTTTTTCCGCTGCCCACATCGCCCTGCAGCAAGCGGTTCATTTGTTTTCCGGCAAGCACATCATGCCTGATCTCTTTCAGCACTCTCTTTTGCGCATTAGTCAGTTGAAATTTCAAATGATGATGATAAAATTTGTCAAAGACGTTATTGATGTTCGTGAAAATGAATCCCTGCGCGTGTTCCCTGCGGCCAACCTTCAACTGGAGAATCCTCACTTGCGAAAGAAAAAGTTCTTCGAATTTTAAACGCCTGGTCGCTTGTTCAGCTTCCGCCTCACCGGGCGGAAGGTGGATGTGTTTGATCGCCTCGTAGCGAGCTATGAACCTGTATTTTCGAACAATGCTGTCGGGAAGATTTTCTTTTACCTCGTTTTCCGGCAGCTCATCCAGCGCAGTACGTACAACTTTCATGATGCCCCTACTGTCCAATCCTTTCGTCTTGAGCTTTTCAGTGCTGGGATAAACAGGCTGAAACCCAGAAGTTTTTTCTGCTGAAGTGATTGATGCAAGATCAACCTCGGGATGAACAAGATTCAGCTTTCCGTTGAAGTAAGACGGTTTTCCATAAACGATATATTCCGAGCCTGACGAAAGCGATTTCAGTATCCAGCGGATGCCCTTAAACCAAACCAATTCAATACTTCCTGAATCATCTTTAAGATTTCCGATAAGCCGCTTGCTGAACTTGCTTCCTGCCTCACCCACAATAGTTAGCTTTCCTCTGAGTTGAACGTATTGGGAGTCGTCTTTAATTTCTTTTATGCTCGTAAATTTCGTGCGGTCAACATAACGGAAGGGATAGTGATTGAGCAGATCTGCAACACAAAAAATCTCCAGCTCTTTTTTGAACAAGTCACCCCGCAGCGGACCAACACCTTTCACATATTCTATCGGACGGTCAAGAAAACTCACGGTTGTTAGTTTGGGCTAAAATTAATCAAGTGCTTAGAGCTGCGTATATAGCGCTCCTGGTAATTTTCCCTCTCCCGTGGGAGAGGGACAGAAAGCGAAGCCTGCCCGCCAAACGCTCATGCGAACGGCAGGCGGGCGCTTCAGGATGAGGCAACACTCAGCACTGGACACTCACCATTAAGCACTTACTCTCCCACCCATTCAAAACTCTCAATCATCTTCATCATATCCTGTTTAACGAAGGCAATGACAGGCGCAAGAGAATCTTCGTTTGGTGCAGTGTTGAAATAAAGCGCTCCTCTTATGTAGTGATTGATGCTGTCGGTCAGGAAGAACTGTGCATTTGAGGCTGCATTGCCTCCGATTTCATAAACTATCCCCGACACCCCGTGATCGTTTCGCACCAGGTTTTCGTCAATGTATTGCGCTTTGTTAGTGTGTTTGAAAGAGAGCTTATGGGCATCTTCGAGCAGCCTGGACAATGTATTCTCTTTATTGATTTCTTTATAGCTCAGGTAGATCATCCCTCCAAGCTCCGCGAAGTTCACGTCCATCCAACAGGGATTCTCAACCGGTTCCCCGAAAAAAAGCGAGTCCCGAACGATGCGTGCGTACACCGGATATTCGAAGGTGAACGGACAAACTTCGGATGAAAACTTTTGGTAGGATTTCGGAGGAAGGTCTA
>CAYOYI010000211.1:0-7214 GCA_964408105.1 uncultured Chitinophagaceae bacterium
CTGCTTTTGCTCTTGCGTAAGGTTCAGAACATCTTCATAAACCGAGCGATTATCATGCACATAGCTGTAAACAAAATGCCTGGTTGCGGCAGTTCCAAGCATGTAGTTCTGCCTGCCCATGGCGAAGTTGGTGTAGAAATTGGGCTGATCGAAATCGAATGTGCCGTAGTTGTATGTTCTGTCAATCTGTAGGTCCGGGTCGCGTACGCGAAAAGCATTATGCCCGAAAGCTTCATAAAGTGCCTTACCGGGTGAGCAGGTTAGCAGGCTGATTTCGGCCTGATCGGAGAGTTGGGGGAATGCATAGGAAGGAAAGAAGAAAGATGAAAGAAGTAAGAGGAGAATTGAAAGCGCTAAATATTTCCGTGTGGCTACCTCACCCCGCCCCTCTCCTATGGGAGAGGGATTCCAGGCTGCTGTGCGCTTGTAAATCTTAAATTTTCCTTCACTAAGTATGCCGGAAGTTTTTATCCCAATACGCAATACCCAATACCTAATACCCATTTCAAAATGCTTGCAGGTCAACCAATCGCTTGTAAATTCCATTCTGCGCAGTGAGGCTGATGTGATTTCCCCGCTCTTGTATTTTACCATCCTGCAAAACAATAATCTCATCGGCATATTGTATGGTAGAGAGCCTGTGTGCGATGACGATGGATGTTCGGTTAGCCATCAATTTATAAATGGCTTCCTGAACCAGCTTCTCATTTTCAGTATCCAGTGATGACGTGGCCTCATCTAATATCAAAATATCCGGATCACTTAAAATCGCGCGTGCAATAGTAAGCCGCTGGCGCTCTCCCCCGCTCAGTTTGCTGCCTCTGTCGCCAATCAAAGTGTCGTAGCCGTTTTCCAAACCGGTTATGAATTCGTGTGCATTAGCAATCTTCGCTGCGTTGATAATATTTTCGTGCGTGGCATTTTCAACTCCGAACTTGATGTTATTGTACACGGTGTCGTTGAATAAAACAGATTCCTGCGTCACTACCCCCATCAAACTGCGCAGGTCACCTAATTTGTAGTCTCTAATGTCAACACCGTCAATCAATATCTCCCCTTCGATGGGATCATAGAATCGCGGAATGAGATCAACCAAAGTTGTTTTGCCCGCACCTGACTGCCCAACAAGCGCCACAACTTTCCCTTTTTTAATCGTGAGATTCACCTTTTCCAACACACGCTTATCATCATAGTTATAATAGGCAAATGAGACATCCCTGAATTCAATTTTGTCTTTGAATTCTGAGATTGATTTTGCGTCAGGCTTCTGGTGAATTCGTATCTCAGCGTCAAGGATCTTGTTGATGCGGTCAACCGATGCAAGACCTTTCTGGATATTGTAATAAGCCGTAGAAAAACTTTTAGCGGGAGGAATAAGCTGTGAGAAAATCACCATGAAACCGATAAAGGTTTCCGCTCCCAAAGCATAGGATGGATCGAGCACCAATCTACCGCCAAACCATAATACAGTAACCACGATTATAATCCCAAGGAATTCGGATAACGGTGATGACAAATCCCTTCTCCTGAATGCCTTCGTCATGATCTTATTATGAGCAGAATTGACTTCATCAAATTTTTTGAGCTGGTATTGCTCTGCCCGAAATGCCTTAACAATGCGCATCCCTGAAAGTGATTCCTCAACAACAGTTATCATTTCTCCCAGCTTTGCCTGCGCTTTTGACGATGCACGCTTCAGGCTTTTTCCGATCCTGCCTATGATCAGCGCTGTCACCAAAATCATCACCAGAACAAATGCGGTGAATTCCGGACTCATATACAACATAGCGCCAAGAAAAATAATTATAGTAACCGGCTCTTTGAATACCACTTCAATCGTGCTGATGATGCCATGCTCGATCTCCTGAACGTCAGAAGTCATCTTTGTCAGAAGGTCGCCTTTTCTTTCCTCCGAAAAATATGATAGCGGAAGTGTGAGCAGCTTATGAAAAAGCCTCTGCCGAATCTCTTTAACCGCACCCGTTCTGAGCGGAGAAAGAACGAATAATGCCAGATACCGGAAGAGATTCTTAAAAAAGAAAATGACCACAACAATTACACATATCAAAATAAGGGCATTAAGCTTTCCCTGTTCGGCAATTATCCGGGTAAAATGATGATTGAAAAGGTCAATAAAAAAATCTACTGATAGCCTGAATACCGGAGCTTGAGAAGTTTGTGCGGTACTGTCCTTAAACAAGAGGTTAAGGAAAGGAATAATCATGGCAATGGAGACAAGCGAAAAAACCGATGTGAGCAAATTAAAAAGGATATTCAGCAGTGCGAGAACGTAGTGCCTCCTAATATAATCTATGATGTGGAAGAAGTTATTCATCAGAGGGTAAATATATTACTAGTTGCTGGCTTCTTGTCACCAGCTTCTTGCCCTTGTCCTTTTGCCTTATCTTTAAACCCAACATTAATTTTTTATCCATGGAATCAAGAAGACAGATGAAAGTGGCCAGCCTGCTACAGGAAACGCTGAGTGAGATTTTTCAGAAACACGGATCAACGTATTATGGAAGTGCGTTTGTTACCATTACCGAAGTAGACATTACGCCAGATCTTCTTGTTGCAAAAATTTACGTGAGCATCTACAACGTCCAGGACAAACAAAAAGTGCTCGAGGAGATGAAATCGCAGGTTCATGAGATCCGGAAGCACCTTGGGAACAAGATGCGCCACCACCTTCGCAGGATTCCGGAGTTACTGTTCTATCTTGACGAATCGCTTGATAATGCCATTCGTATTAACGAGTTGCTTCGTGATATTGATAAGACCTCGAAAAAATAATGCAACAGGCAAAGGACAATTGGCAATCCCAGTGATAAACTGACAACCATTTAACCGAACAACCAAGTTGAATCCGCTTCTTCTCAAGATTGCTGTTCGCTATCTCGTTTCTAAAAAATCTACGAACGCTATCAATATCATCACGGCAGTTGCAATGACCGGGATGATGTTTGGCACCATGGCGCTCATCCTGGTGCTCTCGGTATTCAATGGGTTTGAAGGCCTTGTAATCTCCCTTTACAGATCATTTAACCCCGATGTACTGGTGTCTGTTAAGCAGGGGAAAGTTTTCACAATAGAAGATGCGCAATTCATCAAGCTCCAGGCGCTGGATGGAGTGCAGGAAATATCAAAAGTGCTGGAAGAGAATGCAATCATGCGGTATGATGATTATGAATATATCGGTTCCATAAAAGGCGTTGATGGAAATTATGAGCAGGTATCCGGAGTGCGCGATAACATAATCGATGGGCATTTTGTGCTGGAAGAAAAGGAAATCCCTTATGCGGTTTTGGGTGCTGGGGTAGCGGGAGCGCTGAACATCAGCCTGGAAAGCCAATTCAATTCCATCCAAATTTATTTGCCGAAACGCGGGAAAGAAACACTCTCTCTCGATCCTTCTCAGGCATTTATAAGAAAGAGTATTTTACCTGCCGGAGTATTTTCCATCCAGCAGGAGTTTGACAGCAAGTATATCATCGCTCCGCTTGAGTTTGTCCGGGAATTGCTGAATTATGACTCTGAGATATCATCACTGGAAATTAAGTTGCGACCGCAGGCAGATGTTGCTTCCTCCATTCTGAATATCAAATCCATCATGGGGGATAACTTTGAAGTTAAGGACCGCTATGAGCAGAACAAGTTTCTGTACAGAATCATGCGAACCGAGAAGTGGGCGGTGTTTGCCATCCTGTCACTTATCCTCATTATCGCTTCATTCAACATTATCGGTTCACTTTCGATGCTGGTGATTGAAAAAGGAAAGGACATTTCAATTCTTAAAACCATGGGGGCCGACAACGCCATGATCCGAAAAATATTTTTGCTTGAAGGATTACTGACCTCACTTGCAGGAAGTTTCGGGGGAGCATTCATTGCAGTGATTCTTTGCCTGATCCAAATAAATTTCCATGTGATAAAACTGCAGGGAAGCGGCACTTTTGTGATTGATGCTTATCCGGTTGAATTGCAGTTGGCTGATTTCGTCTTGGTAGGAGCGACTGTAGTTGTAATTGCGGTGGCGACCTCCTGGATACCTGCTCAGCGGGCAGCGAGCCGGGAGACCGTAATTGCTCACGAATAGCTAGATAACTTCCAGACCATCTTTCTTCATCCAACCAACCTTTCCATCGGCAAGCTGAATTTTTTGCCAGTCGCCTTCCTGCTCAAGTAATTTCACCTTCACACCCTGACGTATAATAAACAGGTCGGTACTTTGTACATCCGGGGCACTTTTGATATACACATTTCGCTCAAAGACTATCGCCTCATCTTTTTTGAGTTGGTAATTATACTGGCTCCATGCGAGCAGCGCACAACTCACTGAAAACACCAACGCCAGCAACGCTGCAAAAAAGCTCATCCTCTTGATGAAGCCAATATTTACAAAAATGAAAATGCCGCCTAAAACCAACGCCAGCCAGATGAGTGCGACTGCCAGCTTCGCCCATCCGTCTGATGAATAAAAAATGACAATGTCTTTAATCCAGCGCAGGAAAAATAATTCGGGCAATGGTTCGATACGATCAACCACCTGCAGATTAGCCAGTTTTAAATTGAACTCAATATCCTCATCCGAAGGATTGAGCTTTTTCGCACGCTCATAATTCAATACGGCCTGCGGAACATTGCCCGTTTTGAAACAGGCATTTCCCAGATTGAAATACAACGAAGCAGAGGAGTAACCTGCATTTGACAGGGAATCGTAAATCCCAATTGCTCCCTGGTAATTTTTTTCCTTGTAGAACCGGTTTGCTTTTTCAAATGATTGCTGGGAAGTTTCAGCGTAAGATAAGATAGGGAGAAGCAACGCAACCACCAAAAATGCAGCCTCACCCCGCCCCTCTCCCAGGGGAGAGGGAGTCCGAGAAGTACCCTTTGAAAAACCACACGATTCTTTCGTCCCTGTACTCATTTCTAATATCTTAAGTCTAATATCTAAAGTCTATACTCCTTTCAATTCCGATTCCAATTTTGCAATTATTTCACCCGCATCATTGTAGGCCTTGTTCATATCTCCCTCCGAAGATGGGGCGAACAATGCCATTTCTGCATCGTCAAGAACTTTGAAAACATTTGAAATAGTTTCCTTTGAAACATTCTTCTCAGTCAAAACTTTTTCGGCATGTTCGCGCAATAATGAAGCCTGATCAATGCGGAGCTTGTCTCCAAGATAACCCCATATTGCTCTGGATATTTCATCGTAAAATGATTTCCTGTCATTATTTGTCAATAACTTTTTTGCGTTTTTCAGTCGCTTTGTCGCTTCTTTATTGGCTCTGCGATTTTTCAGTAAAGCCGTGTTTCCTGTAAGCTGATCTTCGCGCCTTTTGTAAAAAAGCAGCAATCCGAATAAAAGAAATGGCGCGGCAAACATCCCGGCAAACTTCCACGAGGCAAAAAGAAATTCATCCTTCTTTTTCAAATCACCGGTGTCCGTTTTGATGAAGCGAATATCCTGACCAATCAACTCCACTTCTTCCTTCGTGATTCCCTGAATTACCGGCTGGCTGCTTGCCGATGCTTCACCTTCCACGTTGATCAAATATTCGGGTGAGCGCTGCACCACGTACTCCTCCTTTTTCAGGTCGAAATATGAAAACTCCACCGGAGGAATTTTGAACTGCCCCGCCCTTCTCGGAATTATGAGATACTCATTAGATTTTGAGCCGCTTACAACATTTCCTTTCTTTGAAATTTTCTCGGAAGGTTTAGGGTCAAAAACATCGAGATCAGCCGGCAGGTTAATCTTTGGAACATCCAGCATTTTGATATTTCCAGTGCCTGAAATGCTTACAGTAAGCGTTACGGGCTCATCAGGCTTGGTTTGAGTTTTATCCAAAACCACATTCATTTTATAATCACCGGTCACTCCTGAAAAACCATCAGGCACTCCGGCTGAAGGCAGCGGCTTCACTTTTATTTTCACCGAATTGCTGCTGAACTTGTAAGGATAGTCCTGGTAGCTGCCGAAAAAATCATCGAAAAAAAAATTCCGCTGGCTTTGTACACGAACTCGGACATTTGTTTGCAGCTCCATCGCATCAACCTCTAATTCTCCCGCACGCTGTGGAAATAAAGCATCCTTTTTGACTACGGCCGCATTATATTGAACCCCATTGTAAACCTCAGGAGTAAACTGAATATTCTCCGGCATTTCGAGTTCTTGCGACCAGAAACCTGTGTAGGAAGGAGCCTTGGCGACTGAAGTGTTGCTAATCGCCATGCGATAATAAAGCTTATACATCACGGTTATCTGCTCACCCTGATATAGCTCCCTTTTATCAACAGAAAGTTTCAAAAACACATTGTCACTTATCTGCGAGTAAACATCCTGCCCCTGATTGCCCTGGCCCGCTTGTTCCTGCGGTTCGCCTTTTGTGACTTCAACTGTAATTGAATTAGATGACAAGGTTTTGCCGCCAACAACAACAGTAGCCGGAGGAATGGTAAGTGCGCCTTCTTTGTTCGGTTTTAAATAGTAAGAGTAGGAAACGCTGCGCGAAACACTACCATTAATGATCTGCATGCTGGTGGATTGGTTGGGGCCTGACAGCACAGAAAAATCCGTGAAGGCTGGGGCCTTGAAATTTTTTCCGTCAGCATTCTCAAGGGTGTAGGTGAGTTGGAAGGTGCTATTCACCGACATTCTCTTTTTATTGACTGTCGCGGTGAAGGTGCCGTCTTGTGCAAAAGTGGTTAGAGATAAAAGTAGCGTAATGATTAGTAAAATGGGATGAGAGATGAGTGGCGAGGGACGAGTGATTCCCTCGTCTAACATCTCACATCTAAAATCTAATATCTCAAATCTCATGCTCACCAATCTTTCTCCGTCTTTTGTCTTTCTGCAGGTATCTTTTTGTTGATGATCTGCTGCTGCACTTTCTGCTCTTCTTTCATCAATGCTTCCAACAATCTCTGGGCTTCCTCTTTCGAAAGTTGCACTGCCTGGCCTTGTTTCTGCTCCTGGTCTTTTTGTTCTTGTTCCTGAGCTTGCTGATCTTGTTGCTGCTGCTCACCTTGCTTTTCTTCCTGCTTTTGCTGCTCGCTGCTTTGTTGATCTTGCTGCTGCTGATCTTGTTTATCCTTCTGCTCCTGCTTTTGCTGATCTTTCTTGTCCTTATTTTCCTGGTTTTCCTGATCTTGATTCTGCTGATTTTGCTGAGGATTCTCTTTCAGCATTCGCTGGGCGTAGGCAAGAT
>CAYOYI010000212.1:0-7191 GCA_964408105.1 uncultured Chitinophagaceae bacterium
GATGTGAAAATTGAATTGTTGGATGTAGTTGGAAGGAGAATTATTTCTCTGGAAAGGAACGGGAAGGAATTTGGGGAAACGATTTCACTTGAGAATATCCCGCAGGGGATTTATGTGATGAGGGTTGGACTTGGAGGGGAGTGGGTGGTGAGGAAAGTGGGGGTGGAGTGAAAATAGCGCGATGACGTTCCTTTAACTTATTCCGAATGTTTGGGACGAGGACCAGAGCAAAATCGGATAGGAGCTAACGCTCGTTTTTGAGGTATTCGATAGGATATTCCTGCAGATAAACTCGTCCCTATCCTTTCTGCAGTTGTGGCTTGAACAAAATAAGTCATTCGCATATGGGTCACGTATATTGCTCCTGATATAGTGAGGTTACTTTCTCCATTACCTAAAGTGACTCCCATTGGACTGAGGTAGAATCCTAAATCTACTTTTTTAAGTCTTATCACTACCTCGGTGAAACCGGTGATGTGAAATTGTGTTTTACTTGGATTGATATTTTCTATCAACGAATCTTTTTCAGCGATCTCCCTGAACGAAGTATACCTTCCGTTTTCATACAACCAAGTTATTCTTACTCCAACAACTCTCCAGTTCACTTTTTTAAAAGGAAGATTAAAATTAAGTTCCGCTGTTCCCCCGATTCCACCGAAGTACTTATTGCCCCGATATTTTTCTATCTCATATACCTTATAGCTTCCGCCATAGCCAAAAATTCCGTATGATAGGTTTGCATACTTCCAGGTGTGGCTCCGATGCAGAGTCAATTCGCCAAAATATGTTCTTTCATTTTGGTAAGTTGGAGAAACGGTATGAGAAAATCTCCCGGAAATGTAAAAGGCATTTGTACAACTGTCTATATAAGGCTCCTTTGCGAGATAAGTAATTTCATTCGCGGTATGCGCTGTGCCGTAATCCGGCAATCCACAATATTCTGACATCAGTATGGGCGCCAATGCCACAAGCAATAAAATAGTTTTGTTCTTTGAAGACAAGATGTTCATTATGAACCTGCTTCCAACTTCGCTACAAAGAAACCTCCAACTTCCTTTAGGGTTCAGTAGCCACAAATTACATTAGCCGATTCACATATCCAAACTGGTCCCGCAAAGTTTTCAAAACCCATGCACCAACAGCCCGCTTCTCAGCTTGGGCTCAAACCAGGTTGATTTTAGGCTAAGTCATTTTTAATTATCAGTATGCTTTTGGCTCCTGCTTCACATGTCTGAAACGCAGAATGATAATTTCTTTGGCGGTGAACTTATAAGCAATCCTGAAAGAGTATTTTTCAAATGCTCTGTAATTGCCTTTGTTATTATTCTTGAACTTGTCGGGAGGAAATTTTTCCGGATTCTCAGGCAGTTGGTCAACAATTTTGATGATCCCGGATTATTTTTTCCGCGTTATCGTACGAATCATTCCTGATCCATTCATAAGCTTTCCTGAATTGCTCCGAAGCGGCAGTGTTCCAGATGACCGTCCGCTTGCGCTGTTTCACCATTGCTTCATTTTTGCTTTCAGCTTTTCATGGGTTATAAAGGGGCCATTGCCAACTTCCTTTTCGGCTTCTTCCAACTCACGGTTATATTGCTCGATACTTATCCGTCCTTCTTTTTTCAAAGCATACCGTATCATGTATCGCATCGCTCGCAAAAGTGAAATATCTTCGACTTGCTTGAGGTCGCGAAGCAAATTCGCTTTTTCTGTTTTGACATCCATCCTTTACTTATTTTGATACATTCAAATTTAACAGTAACAGCGGCAAACCAGGCTCAAAACCCATGCACCACCAGCCCGCTTCTCAGCTTAGGCTCAAACCAGGTTGATTTAGGGGGCATCACGTTGCCGGTATCGGAGATGAGGATGAGTTGCTCCATCGAGACGGGGTAGAGGGCAAACGCTACTTTCATTTCACCGCTGTTCACCCTGCGTTCTAGTTCTTTCAGTCCGCGAATGCCCCCAACAAAATCAATTCGCTTATCGGTGCGCGGGTCTTTGATAGCAAGAATGGGGTTGAGAAGGTTCTCCTGCAATATCGAGGCATCCAACTGACCGATAGGGTCATTACCAAATGTGCCGGGCTTGGCAGTAAGCTTGTACCATTTCCCTTCGAGATACATCGAGAATTCGTGTAGCTTCGCTGGCTTGGGCAATTCCGAATTTTGAAGCTGCACTTCAAAGTTCACCGACACTTTTTGCAGGAATTTTTCCGGTGTATATCCATTCAAGTCTGCCACCACGCGATTGTAATCCATGATCTGCAACTCGCTCGATGGAAAAAGAACGGTAAGGAAAAAGTTGTACTCCTCATTCCCCGTGTGATTTGGATTTTCATCCGCCAACATTTTGCCCACCTTGGCGGAGGATGCTGCACGGTGATGGCCGTCAGCAATATAAGTCGCGCTGACCTTTGTTTTAAAGAGTGAAACAAGATTATTGACTTGTCCGGAGTCATTGATCACCCAAAAACGATGACGCACACCGTCAATAGCTATGAAGTCATATTCTGGGGTCCCCTTTCTAACCTCATTGATGATTGCGCTTACATCAGCCACTTCCTTGTATGCGAGAAACAACGGTTCTGCATGGATCTTGGTGGTCTTCATGTGGTCAATACGGTCCTGCTCCTTGACCGGACGCGTATGCTCGTGTTTCTTTATGCGGTCGGAAAAATAATCGGCAACACTTGAGCAAGTCACCAGCCCTGTTTGTGTTCGGCCATTCATGGTCAGCTCGTACACGTATAAATTTTCTGTTTCATCCTGCTGAAAGATTCCCTTATCCAGCATGGATTGAAAATTCTCCCTCGCTTTCAGATACACTGATGCATCGTGATCGTCAACGTTATCGGGCAGATCAATCTCCGATCGGATGATATGCAGAAATGAGTTTGGATTATCGTTCGCTTCCTCTTTTGCTTCTTCGCGGTTCATCACGTCATAGGGACGTGAAGCTACTTGTGAAACAAGTTCCTTTCTAGGTCTGATCCCCTTAAATTTTTTTATCGTTACCATAATTGAGTTACTTAGATTTTATCAAGATACCTGGCAATGGTTACAATTTTTGTTTTGCCGAATGTCTTTAGTTCGAGTAAGTCTTTGTCTCCTGTAATCAAATGGGTTGCCTTGCTGTCTTTAGCAAGCGCTAAAAGAAAATTATCTTTCGGATCTCTGCAAACGGTTACAGTACTTTTCACCGGTACAAACAGTGCTTGCTCCTTTATGCTGAATAGTAAATCCTGCAGATCGGTTAACGAAAAATATTTCCTGAATTTTGGCCTTTGAGAAACTTCAATGAATTCTTCCAGTAATTCCTTGCTGAAAACAAGTTTGATGTTTGGGTTTTCAAAAATTGAATCGAGTTTAACGAACCCGGTGGTCAGAAGAAAACTAATCCAAAGGTTTGTGTCAAGTATTACCCTGTCTTCCTTTTTTGGCATATCGTTTTGACCTTACGGCTTCCACTCCTTTAGTGATCTCGTCAAGCGTGGGAGGATTTTTTTTTGCTTTGTCTCTTAATCTTTCTACTATTTCTGCAAAGCCAATATCCGAAACATCCCGAATGGAAATCAGATTGAGATCGGCCAAGTCCTGAAGCAAGCGGGTTGCTTTAGGGTTCAATATTTCCACCTGGATTGTCATGACTTCAAATTTACTGATTTTCGCCAAGCGGCTACGACTGGAAAAACCGGATGATCTTATCCGCTACTTCCAAACCAACCCTTTGCTGTGCTTCAACCGTGGATGCTCCAATATGAGGAGTAAGTGAAATTCTTGGGTGCTCCAGGATTTCTTTTCTTGGTACAGGCTCGCCTTCGAATACATCCAGGGCCGCTGCTGCGACCTTACCCGATTTCAGTGCTTCCAAAAGATCACTTTCAACAACCACTCCACCACGCGATGTATTCACGATCATCACTCCGCTTTTCATCATGGCAATGCGCTCTTTATAAAGAATAGGAGGATCACCGGTTTTGAAAGGGACATGAAGCGTAATGTAATCACTTTGAGCCAGCAGCTCTTCGAAAGGAACTGTTTCAAGACGAATGGTAATACCCGCATCCGCAACTTTGAAAAAATCAATTCCAATTTTAACCTCAGCATGATGCAGCTTGAAGGGTAGCACTTTCATCCCAAGCCCTAAAGCCATTTTTGCCACCGTTTGTCCGATGCTGCCGAAGCCGATTATCCCCAGCGTTTTCCCCTTTAATTCAATTCCCTGTGAATAGGATTTTTTAAGCTCATTGAATTTTTTTGCGCCTTCAACCGGCATCTTGCGATTTGAATCATAAAGAAACCGCGACAGCGAAAACAAATGGGCGAAAACCAGCTCTGCCACAGACTGAGATGAAACACCCGGAGTGGTCATCACTTCGATTCCTTTTGATCGCGCATAATCAACGTCAATATTGTCGGTTCCGCTTCCCGCCCTGACGATTAGCTTCAATTCAGGGCAATTGTCAATTTCGCGGCTGGTGACACGGGTGGCGCTTCTTACTACGATGGCATCAAAATCGTTAAGCTTTTCGCGTAATTCTTCTTGCTCAACTTTATTAGTGCTGACCTCAAAGCCCGCTTCGAGAAGCTTTTCGACTCCTTCTTTCTCGAGCCCGTCATTTGCCAATATCCTTGCCATCAAAATTGGTTGAGTAGATCAGGAATGTTTTTTAGCGAAATCTTCCATTACATCACACAGCACTTTCACCCCTTCCAAGGGCAGGGCATTATATATGGAAGCCCTGAACCCGCCAACCGAGCGATGACCTTTGATGCCAATAACATCAGCCTTTGTGGCTGCTTCTAAAAATGGCTTTTCTAATTCGGGGTCACTCAATGTGAAAGTAACGTTCATCTTTGAACGGTCTTCAACTGCGGCATGACCTTTATAGAGCGGGTATTTGTCAATAACCGAATAGAGCATACCGGCTTTTTTATTATTGAGGTCTTCCATTGCGCCAATACCTTTCTTTTTCAGCCATCTTAAAGTAAGCAAGCACACGTAAATTCCGAAAACACTTGGGGTATTATATAAGGAGTCGTTTTCTGCATGGACCCTATAGTCGAGCATTGAAGGCAGGGTCTTGGTGATTTTAGCCAGCAAATCCTTTTTGACGATAACAAGCGTGACCCCGGCCGGGCCAAGGTTTTTCTGTGCACCGGCATAGATCATGTCAAATTGGGTTGCATCAATCTTCTTACTGAAGATATCCGAGGACATATCGGCAATGTAGGTTACCGGTGATGACGGATAAGATTGGTACTGGGTACCGTAAATGGTATTGTTCGTAGTGATGTGAAAATATTTGAGGTCTTTCGGGATGACATAACCTTTGGGGATATAGTTGTAGTTCTGGTCTTTTGAAGAGGCCAGAACATTTACCTTTCCGATGAGCTTTGCCTCCTTGATTGCCTTAGATGACCAGGTGCCTGTGTCTATGTAACCTGCAGTTTCATTTTCGCCCAGAAAATTCATTGGGATCATGCAGAACTGCAGGCTTGCCCCGCCCTGTAGGAAAAGCACGTCATAGTCATCACCTAATTCGAGCAATTCTTTCACAAGAGATTTTGCCTCATGAACGGCATTTTCAAAAGTTGAACCACGGTGTGAAATCTCCAAAACGGACTCTCCGCTTTCATTTAAATCTCTTACAGCTTCTGATGCCTGTTGTAACACCTCGAGAGGTAGAACACTAGGACCGGCATTGAAAATGTGTTTTCTCATTACAAATAGATTCGGAGGCAAAACTACAAATTCGAGAAATCTAACCGTTGATAGAAGGTTTTACGGAAAAATTACACTTGCTGAATGCGCCCTGAAAATTTCATCAGTTAGTTTGATAATTGGGTATAAATTTTCAATCTTTGTGCCCTGTTTCCAAAAAATGCCCCGGCATTTCAGGAATGTTCTTTAGTTTTAGCAGCACGGAGAGGTGCTGGAGTGGTCGAACAGGCACGCCTGGAAAGTGTGTAAACCTCAAAAGGGTTTCGGGGGTTCGAATCCCTCCCTCTCCGCGTTTAAGGATTGAAAAACCATTAAAACCCAAATACGCATTAACATGAAAAAGCTTTTATTGTCATTATTTGTTCTGAGCGTGTTCGCCATAGGAGCCAACCAGTTGATCTATGCTCAGCAGGACACTACAGGATCAGTTGATACTGCGGCTGCGGCACCTGCTCAACCGGTTGCTGAAGAAGAAGCTGAACCAGCGGAAGAGGAAGGAGCGGCTACCCAGGCTCCCGAGCAACAGTTGAAAGGCCACCAGATGATCAAGAAGTACTTCATAGAAGGTGACGTGGTTTGGATGACCCCGATCTTGATCGTGCTTATCCTTGGTTTAGCATTGGTTATAGAAAGGATCATTTCATTGAACCTTTCTACGGTGAATACGAAAAAGCTATTAAACAGCATCGAGAGCCAGCTTTCTTCCGGCAATGTCGAGGGTGCAAAAGAGCTTTGCAAGTCAAACCGCGGACCGGTAGCAAGCATCTTCTACCAGGGTTTGTCAAGGGTTTCAGAAGGTATTGAGATCGTTGAAAAATCTATCGTTTCCTTCGGCTCAGTGCAGATGGGTCTTTTGGAAAGAGGGTTGGTTTGGATAAGTCTTTTTATTGCCCTTGCTCCGATGTTAGGATTTTTGGGTACAGTTATCGGTATGATCCAGGCTTTCGATGCGATCGAAGCAGCAGGAGATATTTCTCCCTCGCTCGTTGCCGGAGGTATTAAGGTAGCGCTGCTCACAACGGTATTCGGACTTATCGTGGCGATCATTCTTCAGTTGTTTTATAACTACATCGTAAATAAGATTGACGGACTGGTGCATGATATGGAAGATGCCTCCATTAGTTTCGTTGACCTGCTGGTAAAATATAAAGTAACCAAGTAAATCCCTAAAAGCGACAAGCCATGATTGATGCAGGACTATACCTATGATATGTATTAATGGTTATTGCGTTTGTAGCCGCAATGGTCTTTCCCGCTTTGTATTTGATTAAGCATCCGGAGGAGGGCAAAAGCACTTTGATTGGAATACTAATTCTAATTGGGGTAATGGTACTTTCTTATGCGGTAGCATCCAGCGAATTACATTTTACGGGTATTGAGAAATTTGAACTTGGTCCGCAGGCTTATAAGCTTATTGGAGCCGGGCTGAATACTTTTTATTTGCTTGGGGTGATAGCTGTGGTA
>CAYOYI010000213.1:0-7147 GCA_964408105.1 uncultured Chitinophagaceae bacterium
AATAGGACGATGAATAGCGTTGCAAAATTGTTACGCATTTAAATAAAGTGAATTTTGATTTTTGGTTAAGAGAAGAGATGAACGCTCTGTTTTTTAACAGATACAGGCACCAAGGTAGGAAGGTTGATCTCTTGGGATTGCGAAATAACCGGCAAAAAAGAGATTGAAAAAGGAACATTTAATTACATTTATTTCCATGTTTTTCCAATTAGGCTATTTTATGAATTCCGATAGGGAAAGAAAGACAGGAGAGATATTAAAACAAAACAAACCCGACCACTTCATAGTAATCGGGTTTGTTCATTTGTCGTGAATGACGCTTATCGCAGAAGCAACAGCTTCTTGTTCTCTATTGCACCTTTTTCGGTGATCATTCTGTAGAAGTACATGCCGCTGGCCAGATCACCAGAGCTGAATTCCACCTGGCGTATTTCATTTTCGCCTACAATACCTTCAAACAATATTGCGATCAGCCTTCCGTCAATACCGACTATTTCAACACGCACGCGCTCAGCCTCCGACAAGCTGAATGAAACCGTTACTTTATCGGTGAACGGATTCGGATAAGCGGATAGTGAAATGTTATCGTTTTCCTTTACAACAGGCTCATTTAAATCAAGGCTAGTCTTGGGACTTCCGTTCACAACCAAAATCGTGATGGTCTTTGCAGTTCCAACTATCCCAGTTGCACCATTGCCTGAATAAGGTGTAGCCGTGATGGTATAAGCTCCTGGCGACACGTTCCATTTGTGATAGTTACCGGAGTTATCACCAGCCAGAGCATAAGGCGGATCGCTTTCTGTTCTGAAATTGCCGTTGGAATTAAGCTTAAATCTTACACTTTCAGTGCCGGTGTCAGTACACAGGTTGGCTCGTACATTTACATTCGGAGTAATGGCCAGGTTAATGATTGATCCATTATCAATCAAACCTATATCTGTTTCCGTGGAAGCATCAACCAGCATGAATTCAGTAATCACCCGAATTCCTGCTGCCGTATTATTACAACTTCCGTTATCACATTCATCAATAGTGCATACTTCATTGTCATCACAATCGGTGTTGAACACGCAGCAACCTTGTCCCGGTGTTGTTGTGCATCCCTTAACAGGATCGCAACCATCAATTGTACAGTCGTTTCCATCATCACAAACTATTGACGTGTTCAAACAGCTTCCTGTTGATGGATTACAAGCATCAGAGGTGCAAACGTTGTTGTCATTGCAATTTTTTGTTGCATAGAAACAGCCGCTTTGCGGATTGCATCCATCAACTGTGCAAAGATTGCCATCATCACAATTGAGAGTGTTGCAGTTGAATGCTTGCGGAGAGCAACTGGCAGATGTATTTCCGGTTCCGTCAATAACACTAAAATGAACCGTGAAGGGAGTACCTGCGGTACCGCTTCCGTTGGCGCCCGTGTAAGGCGTTGCGGTTAAAGTATAGCTGCCAATTTTCGGCATCCACACATTATAACTTCCTTTTGGAGAATCACCGAATAAAGCGTATGGTTCAATGTTCTCAGTTTTATTGACATTTTGTGCTCCGGTAAGCTGGAACTTTACGCTTCCAACAACTTCCGGACACACATCTGCGCGAATGTTGAACCGGCAAAGCGTGTCCTTAGCAATCACTTTGTTCTCTGACAGCGGGCCTGATTCACCGAATGTTTTTTCATAAACTATTGTAAATCCAATTACAGTGTTTGAAGAAACATTGTCACACGGATCTCCGCCACAGTCTTGAATTGGGAAGTGCGTACAGTCTCCAACATCGCAAATGTCATCAGTGCACGCATCACCATCATCGGTACATGGTAAGCCGTTGGCCTGCGCTACACTGTAAATGCAATCACCGTCATCACAATCGTCAACCGTACATTCGTTCTGGTCATCACAATCCTTAGGAGTGTTTGTACATTGACCGGCATTGCATGCATCAATGGTACAAAGGTTCTGATCATCACAATATTTATCCAGGTGAGTGCATCCACCAGTATCACAGACATCATCCGTGCAAGCGTCACCATCATCAGTACATGGTAAGCCGTTGGCCTGCGCTACACTGTAAGTACAATCACCATCATCACAGTCGTCAACCGTGCATTCATTCTGGTCATCACAAACAACGCCAATGCATGGATCAACACACTGGTCATATTCGCTCTGGCAGATACCATCCCAGTAACTACTACAGCAGAATGGATCTATGCCTATCACGTAATCATAGCAGGCATCACCAGGACAGTAAGGTGCATCGGCACATTCATAACCCTGATCCTGCGGACATAAGCCGCATGAATTTGGCCCCTGACCGTAGTCTGAATCATATGGACACAATCCACAGGCATCAAGACCCAGACCAAATCCCTGCTCATAAGGACAAAGCCCGCAAACATCCGGTCCTGATCCGTATCCCTGATCTTGAGGACAAAGTGCGCAAGCATCAGGTCCTAAACCATACCCCTGTTGCTGAGGACAAAGTCCGCAAATGTCAGGTCCTAAACCATAATCCTGATCCTGAGGACAGAGTCCGCAAACGTCTGGCCCCAAGCCGTATCCCTGATCCTGAGGACAAAGTCCGCAGATATCAAAACCGGAGCTATAGCCGGTATCTCCGGGACATAGTCCGCACTCATCTGTAACATCATCATGCGTACAGCCGGATGCGGTGTCACAATCGTCAGCGGTGCATGGGTCAAGATCATCGCAGTCAGTGGTACTGCCTGAGCAACTTCCTTCAAAGCATACATCTCCATCGGTGCATGCATTATTATCATTGCAAGGAGCGGTATTGAATGGGTAGTAGCAACCGGATCCGGAATCACACAGATTATCGGTGCATGGATCATTATCATCACAAATCAAACCCACCCCGGCACATGTTCCTGCATTGCACACATCGTTGTCGGTGCAGTCACTGTTGTCATCACATGGGTCAGTATTGTTTGAGTACTGGCAGCCTAAAGCCGAATCACATGAATCATCGGTGCAAGGGTTGCTATCACTGCAGTTAATCGGGCTACCGGCACAAATTCCTCCATTGCAATCATCGCTAGCCGTGCAGGCATCAAAATCATTACAAAAGTTATGGTTGTTCAAATAATTACAGCCGGTGGATATATCGCACCAGTCATCAGTACATGGATTAGTATCATCACAAGCGTTGTCGTCTGGGAGATTTAAACATCCCAGGGTGGCATCACAAATGTCAATGGTGCAGTCAACAACATCATCACAGTTGCCATTAACCGGATTAGCGATACAGCCATTCACCGGATCACAAACATCTTCAGTACAAGCAACACCATCATCGCAATTGGATTCTACCGTGACCAATGCTGTGCAGGATGAAGAATTGCCGCAGTCATCGGAAGCCGTAAGTGTTACCGTAACACCGCTTAAATCAGCGCAACTGAAGTTCTCTATATCAAGCGACAGGTTGGTAAATCCGCAGGCGTCAACGCTGCCATCATCTATGTCGGTGGCAGAAATTGATGCGTTACCGGTACCATCTAATTGAACGGTTATGTCTTTACATTTTGCATCCGGAGCATCATTGTCTACTACGATTATGGTTTGCAGACATTCTGTTGGGTTGCCACATTCATCGGTGCATATCCAGGTTCTCTCAATCACGTATTCCTGAGGACATGAGCCGGTAACAATGTTGTCCGAATAAGAAAGATTATCGCTGCATGTGGCAACACCGGTATTGGAAGTATCGGTGGATTCGGTACAATTTATAGTAGTATCGGCTGGACATCCAACAGAGGGTCCCTCAGTGTCAGATATCGAAATTGTCTGAACACAAGTTGAAGTGTTTCCACATTCATCAGTACAGGTCCATGTACGTTTGATCATATATTGGTTGGCACAGAGCCCGTCAATGATTGAATCAGAGTAAGTGGGAGACGCATTAGGATCACAATCAGTGCAAATTGCCGTTCCGGTATTTGAAGGATCGGTTGACTCTCCGATTTCAATTGTCGTGTCATTCGGACAAACAGTAACCGGTGCGGTGTTATCCTCAATGGTCAGCGTAGCTGATGTCGTATTGGTATGTCCGCAATCATCTTCAACGGTGAAGGTAACTGTTGCACTTCCGGTTTCTCCGCATTCGTCACTTATTCCGCTGTAGTCATGGCTCCATGTCAGGCCGTTGCAATCATCACTTGCAGAAGCTCCGCCATTGTTATTAAGCCAGTTGCTGATGTCAGTTGCATTCGATGCAGAACATTCAAGCGTAAGATCAGATGCGCCAGTGTCAACAAAAGGATCAGTAGTGTCTTCAATCGTGAATGTTGCTGAAGTAGTAGCCGTGTTTCCGCACTCATCCGTTGCAGTAAAGATAACCGTAGCACTACCGGTAGCCCCGCATTCATCACTAAGTGATGTGAAATCATTGCTCCATGTTACATCTCCGCAACTATCGCTTGCCGCAGCACCGCCATTGTTATTGAGCCAGTCATTAAGTTCCGAGATATTACCGGCACCATCACATTCAACCGTTGCATCAGAAGCTGCTGTATCAATGGTGGGATTACTGTCATCTTCAATTGTGAATGTTGCGGAAGTGGTTGAAGAATTTCCGCACTCATCAGTTGCAGTAAAGATAACAGTAGCACTGCCGGTACCCCCACATCCGTCACTTAAACCGGAGAAGTCATTGCTCCAGATAACATCACCACAAATGTCGCTTGCTGCGGCTCCACCATTGGATAGAAGCCATAATTGCAATTGCAGATCGTTAAACGTTGGACTACATGTGACTGTTAAGTCAGAAGCTTCTGTGTCAATAGAAGGATCGGTAGTGTCTTCAATGGTGAATGTTGCGGAAGTAGTTGAAGTATTTCCGCACTCATCGGTAGCGGTGAAAGTAACGGTAGCACTTCCGGTTGCACCGCAATCATCGCTCAAACCCGAGAAGTCATTACTCCATGTTACATTGCCGCAGATGTCGCTGGCAGCGGCTCCGCCATTATTATTGAGCCAGTCATTTAGCTCTGTGTCATTACCGGAACCATCACATTCCGCTGTGTAGTCGGACGCTTCGGTATCAATGGAAGGTGGGGTAGTGTCTTCAATCGTGAAGGTTGCAGAAGTGGTTGAAGAATTACCACACTCATCGGTGGCTGTGAAAGTAACCGTTGCGCTGCCTGTTGCACCACAATCATCGCTAAGTGATGAGAAGTCATTGCTCCAGGTCACGTTCCCGCAAATATCGCTGGCAGAAGCACCGCCATTATTATTGAGCCAGTCACTAAGTTCAGTGGCATTACCGGCACCATCACATTCAACTGTTGCATCAGAAGCTTCTGTGTCAATAGAAGGGTCGGTTGTGTCTTCAATTGTGAATGTAGCGGATGTGGAATCTACGTTGCCACACTCATCGGTTGCATAAAATGTTACCGTAGCACTTCCCGTAGCACCGCAATCATCACTCAAGCCTGTGAAGTTATTTGTCCATATTACGTTGCCGCACAGATCGGTTGCTTCTGCACCACCATTGTCATCAAGCCATAATTGGAATTGCAGATCATTAAGCGGTCCGTTACATTCAACCGTTGCGTCAGAGGCTTCTGTATCAATAGAAGGCACGGCAGTGTCAGTGAGTGTGAAAGTAGCTGAAGTTGTGGCTGTATGGCCGCAATCATCCGTTGCAGTGAAAGTAACTGTTGCGCTCCCAACATTTCCGCAACCCGATAGTCCCGCAAAGTCATTAGACCAGGTGATGCTTCCGCAAATGTCACTTGCCGCAGCACCGCCATTCGAGGATAACCATGCATTGAGGGCATCAGATGTTCCATCACATTCGTGTGTTTCATCGGAAGCTTCAGCATCAATCGAGGGATCGGTGGTGTCTTCAATCGTGAATGTTGCAGAAGTGGTGGAAGAATTTCCGCAATCATCAGTAGCAGTGAAAGTAACTGTAGCGCTACCTGTAGCTCCGCAATCATCGCTCAGACCGGAGAAGTCATTGCTCCATGTTACGTTTCCGCAAAGATCACTTGCCGTTGCCCCGCCATTGTTACTGAGCCAATCATTAAGTTCAATAGTGTTACCAGCACCATCGCATTCTGCTGTGTAATCCGAAGCTTCAGTGTCAATGAAAGGAACAGTGGTGTCTTCAATGGTAAATGTTGCAGAAGATGTTGAAGAATTTCCGCAGTCATCAGTAGCGGTGAAAGTAACTGTGGCGCTACCAGTTGTACCGCAGTCATCACTCAAGCCCGAGAAGTCGTTGCTCCATGTTACATTACCACAAAGATCACTTGCCGCAGCGCCTCCATTATTATTTAACCAAGCATTAAGTTCAGAAGTGTTTCCAGCGCCATCACATTCGACAGTCTCGTCAGAGGCTTCAGTGTCAATCGAAGGATCGGTGGTGTCTTCAATAGTGAAAGTAGCGGAAGTGGTAGAAGAATTCCCGCAATCATCAGTTGCTGTGAAGGTAACGATAGTACTTCCTGTGGCACCGCAATCATCGCTCAAACCGGAGAAGTCATTACTCCAGGAAACATTACCGCAAAGATCATTGGCAACTGCACCGCCATTGTTCGCCAGCCAGTCGGCAAGCTCGGCAGTATTACCCGCGCCATCACATTCAGCGGTGTAGTCAGATGCCACAGATTCGAAAGAGGGCGGGGTAGTGTCATTTACAATGAAAGAGGCGCTGGTGGATGCTGTGTTCCCGCAAGCATCGGTGGCCACAAACGTATAGTTTTTGAAATATGTTTCACCACATCCAACCGCGTTGATATTTAATATGGTGTCCCATGTAAGGCTGTTGCAATCATTTGCTTCAGCGCCACCATTATCCGCGATCCAATCACTAAAATCGGTTGCGTTGTTGGCGCCATCACATTCCACCGTAGAATTTGAAGCCGGAGTTTGAATATCGGGATCGGTAACGTCAGTCACGGTGAGTGTTGCTGAAGTGGTAGCGGTATTCCCACATTCGTCTGTAGCGGTGAAGGTCACCAATGCGCTTCCCGTAATCCCGCAACCGCCACTCAGGCCGCTGAAGTCATTGCTCCACGTTACATTTCCGCACAGGTCGTTGGCTGCTGCACCCCCTGCCGAGGCAAGCCAGTTGTTTAAGTCGTCAGTATAGGTTGGTCCGCATTCGAGATCAAGGTCGGAAG
>CAYOYI010000214.1:0-2103 GCA_964408105.1 uncultured Chitinophagaceae bacterium
GAAAGATCATTTTAATAATAAGACTCCCCTGAGGATCAAAAAAGACGGATCAGTTTCTTATTCAAGATTTGAAAAGGAAGAAACCGCTCAGGCAAGAATAGAAGATGGAAAGCTGATTTTTGTGTTCCGGGGAGGGATCGCAAAAATAAAAGGCGTACGGGTAGATGCGGTCAGCTATACAGCCTATGACTACAAAGTAGAAGGTAAACAATTAGTGATCTCACGCGAAGACGGGATGGTCACTGAAAAATATATTTTCCAGCGTTAACCCAAATAAAACTTGCTGCCTATGAAACGAATTCTACTCACAATCGCATTAATAGCGGCTTATTCGTTTGCTGCTGTTACGCTGGCTCAAACCGTAAACGTTACGGTTGAGATTTACGAAGTAGAAAAAAGCTCTTCGCTTGGTGATGGCTCGTATGGCGATCCTGATGTTACCTGGATCATGGGGGCCACATCCAACGGCTCCGGAAGCGCTACTTATAAAGATGACTGGTGCTATTACTATGGAGAGATGCCAGGAAATATCTGGCCGGAAATTAGCCAGATGTATCAGCAGCTTAATTCAACGGCTACCACAATTTTTCTAAGTTTAGATGCTTGGGAAAATGACTGCGTGATTGGTGAAGATGATTGCGGCTACAATACTCATTGGTATTGTCCGGATGGTGACGGGGACAGATGCACCAATGGCTCTATCGCCTCCATCAATTTCAGGAATCAGCCTCCTTGTCAATACAACTATTATTATACAAATTGGTGCGGCTACTATCGGTATCGCGTAAGGATATATTGGACCTTCACCGAAGCTCCGACTATTACTGCTTCATCTTCTACCAACCAGATTTTATGTATGCCCGGTAGCGGTTCTCCAACATCTACTACCTTATCGGTCACTGTTAATAGCTCATTTGGAAATACTTTAGGAAGATTCTATCAATGGCAGGTTTCAAGCAATACTGATTGTTCAACTCCCGGTTCATTCAGTGATATCTCAGGCGCCACCAACTCTACCTATACTCCTCCGCAAACGGCAGGCACTCGCCTCTATCGTGTAAAGGTTACCTCAAACTGCACAGCCGATTTCGGAAGCCTTACTACCATTTCAAATTGCATGAGGGTTACTTATCATCCCGTGAGTCCGGCCCCTGCAATACAATCAGGTGCGTGCGGGCAAACGGTGCTCCCCGGTTCAATTAATACTCTCACAACCCTTCAGCCTCCCAATGCGGGGGCTGTGGTGAACTTAACCGGCTATTCTTGGGCTGCCAGCGGTGGATCATTATCACCAACCAATGCCCCAAGCACTATATGGACAGCCCCTGCAACGGCAGGCACTTATACGATTACCGTCACTTATCAGAATGCCTGTCAGAATTATTCAGCCACATGTAATATCACAGTTGACTCTGACCCGTGTGATTATGTTTACGTTGCTTCAACCGGAAGTGATAACACCGGTTGCGGTGGTCCGGGCAGCCCTTGCCGAACGGTTAGTTATGCAATTAATACGGTACTTGGAACTAAGCGCCATATCAGGGTAAGTACAGGTACGTTCAACGAAGCTTCCCCGATCAATATGGTAAGTAACCTCATTATCGAGGGTAAATATGTGATTAACAGCGGAGTGTGGTCCAAGTCCACTTCCAACACGGCTTCCACCACCTTAAGCTGGAGCACCAGCGGATCAATGGAATTTGTGAATAGCGTGATCTGTCACCGGGTGGGCGTAAAGGCCGATGGAATTACAGGGTGGACACTGATGGATCTTAATCTTACAACTTCCGCAACTACCAATACTTCTTCGGGCGGTTATGGCTGTTCGAATTATACGCTCTGGTTGAATAATACTTCGGGTTATAGCATCGTCAGGTGTAATATCACTAATGGGAATGCGGCAACCGGACAGGCTGGTTCAGCCGGAGCCGGTGGAGCAGCCGGTGGCAGTGGTGGTTCAGGAACTCAGGGTGATAATGACGGAGGCAACGGCTGGGGAGGCGGAGGCGGAGGTGGAGGTGGTGCCGGTACCGGTGCTAGAGCAGGTGGTTCAGGTGGCGGTGGCGGCAACGGTGAATGTGAAGGTTGCTGTTGTAGTTCTGC
>CAYOYI010000214.1:2113-7036 GCA_964408105.1 uncultured Chitinophagaceae bacterium
TGGTCTTGGTTCTAATGGCGGTGGTGGCGCTGGCCGTGATGGATCTGCCGGTGGCGGTGGTGGTTCTGATGATGATTGCAGCAGTGGTGGTAATGGCGGTAGCGCATCTGCAAATATTTTGACATCTGAGGCTTCAGTTGGCGCTACAGGCAGCGCTGGAACTTACAACCCAACAAACTATTCGTTTTCTACTTACTTCACTCCGGCTCAGGGTGCCGCTGGTAATGCAGGACAAGGCGGTGGCGGTGGTGCCGGTGGCGGTGGAGGCGGTGGACAGCATGGAACATGGTGTAATGATGGCGGAGGCGGAGGCGGTGGCGGTGGCGGAGGTGGTGGCCAGGGCGGCACCGGAGGCTCCGGTGGCTTTGGCGGTGGATCTACCTTTGGTGTGTATCGCAACAGCAATGCCGCCAGCGGAACGCTTACTTATGTCAGCGCTGCCAGCGGAAATGCAGGCTCAGGTGGTGCCGGTGGTGCCGGTGGTGCCGGTGGTATTGGCGGTTCAGGCGGACCTGGCGGTAACGCCAGCGGTGGTTGCGGAACATTCTGTCTGGGTGAAGTTGGTGCCGGTGGTGGCGGTAGCGCGGGTGCCAGCGGAGGTCCGGGAGGTGCCGGTGCGGCAGGTTCTCCTGGTGTTTCTTACAATATGTACACGGTTCTTACCGGTCCGGCAACACTTAATTCAACCTTCCCGAGTTCAGCGCCTGCTTTGGCAATTGGCACGGACAACGGCAGGTTCTGCCGCAATAGTGAAATAAAACTTACCAAACCCGGTGGCAGTGGCAATTGGTCATTCGATCCTACTACCTTGGGATTTGTAAATGACCTCCGGGATTCTCCGGCAGGCACGGCTGCTTCAAGTTATGGGGCTTCAACAAGCACCGTTCTTGTTACAACTCCCAATGCCAGCACAAAATATAACTTGTTCATAGGCAGTCAGTCTTACGATGAAATTCTGGTTATCAGTTCGGCAGCAAGGAACTTACCCGTTATCAGTCCCGCTCCCACAACGATATGTTATGAAGGTACGATTACCTTAAGCGCGACAACCTGGGGAACCGTGCTGGAGCATGATTGGGATATATATCCCGGAACGAGCCTGTCATCTCCGATATTCAGCTCGTCTCAGGCAAGCGTGACAACCCCATCGCTCACCTGTTCCAGCTATCCATGTACTTACACGATTCGTTACAAGCAGCGCGAACAATGCTGCGGCTGGTCAAAACCCGTATTCTCCAGTGTTACCATACTGGGTGATTTCACCCTTGGTCAGATAAATAATACCGGAACAACCGTCTGCTACAATTCATCAAATACATATAATGTCCCCTTCACCATAAATCCAAACGGAGCACCCGGATTCACGTATCAGTGGTATTACAGGGACAGCGTTATCGGCTGTCCTTCCGGTGGCACCAGCGGATGGACGATTTTGAGCGGTTCAACAAACGCTACCCTTAACATTACCCAAACCCTTACAAAAGACCGCACTTATGCCGTTCGCGTAACGCCTACCGGTTCTCCGACCTGCGGCTCCGCTGGCTGGGCGGCTGAATGTTATCGTGTTTCGGTTCTGCCCCAGGTGGAGTATGGTGCTATTCAATATGGCGATCAGGTAATTTGCCCTGGTGGTAATCCCAACCAGATCGCTATGTTCCCGAGTCCTAAGGGTTCGGGCTTCCAGTATCAATGGTATTTCAACGCAGGGGATAATCAGGGTACGCCAAACGGTGATGAGAACTGGCCGCTGGATACTCCTTCGTGTCCTATTGGTGCATCTTCATCTGTTACCGGATGGCAGCCGATCTCAGGGGCGACCAACCCAACCTATCAGCCGCCATCCCTCAACATCCGCTATGATTCGGCATACAATGCTCCGGCACAGGATATTTACATAGGCTATGCCGTTTATCTCACACCAATTGCAACAGGTGGCTTGCCGCAATGCGGCAGCGCACATTGGGCTGACAGCAGTTGCAGGCTTATCACCGAAATTGATGCCGCTTTCTTCTCGCCTGGCAAGATCGGCATCTACTTTAATTGTAACGACTTTCCGGAGTTCTGCGATCCAGACAGCCTCATCACCGTGAGGTGGGATTGTTATGGCGTTGATCCTCCGGCCTTTACCTTGAATCCTACTCCGATTGGCGGCAACTTTAATTTCTACTGGCAGGAAAGCAATGACTATATTAACTGGACCACCGTGCAAACAACTACGGGTGCAAGCTCTGATTCTTATAATCGCGGTCCCGTTTACCAGGATGTTTATATCCGGGCATTTGTTAAGCAGGTTAGCCCTGATTGCGGTGATTCACTGATGAGCTTGAACATCGTATTCATTGATATTACCGAACCTTTTGATCCGGGCGACATTTCAGGCGCGGTTTCTTCTACCGAATGTTTCGGGTATGATCCTCCGCAAATGACCGCTAATCCTGCGGGCGGATTTGAATACTACTACATCTGGCAATCCAGCTATAACGGAACCAATTGGAAGTCCCTGTATCTCACCGGCACACCTGTGTCCACACCGGCAACGGTCGCTTATAATGAATGGTATTATGTATCGTCAGGCCCTGTGACGTATGACGGCATCAGTTATAATCAGGGTGAAGAGTTTTTCATCTTCAATCCTAATGTCCTTTCAGTAACAGGCTCCGGTGGTCAGATCATCCGCCTGTATGCCGGTGCAGGTTCTTCCTACAGCACCTACAACCCGGATACCCTGCACTCCAGCAGGCACTTCCGTTACAGGGTTTATACTGACGGGTTCCCGAATTGCTACCAGCCTGGTTTTGACGCTGCCTATAGCGACACCATCAGCTATACGATCTATACCGATCTCAGTCCTGGCGCTATCACTCCGGATACTTTTGCCTTCACACAATGTCTCAACTACAATCCTCCGGCATTGTCAATCAGCCCGAGCGGCTCTTCCGGCACTTATGCTTATCAGTGGTACCTTAGTGAAGATTCTGCCAACTGGACTCCGATCATCGGTGCCAATGGATCATCCTATGACCATCCGACTCCGCTCACCGACACCACTTATTTCCGGGTGTCTGTTGATCCTACAGGCTCTCCGGATTGCGGTCTGAAGTATTCTACAAATTCCGTGAAGATCAAGATCGGTCCTTCCACACCGGCCAATGCAGGTACGGATGCTACCATCTGCGCGAATTCCTATGCCTTCACGGCAAACACCCCCGAAACTCCGGGTGTGGGCACATGGACGCTCTTCTCCGGCTCCGGCAGCTTCTCGTCTCCGAACAGCCCGACCGGTCCGGTTGCTAATCCTGGCTTCGGCAATAACACCTATCGCTGGACCATAGTCACGCCCTTGTGTGTCACCACTACAGATGACATCGTGATCACCCGCCATCGCGAGCCTGATTCTGCTAATGCAGGTGATGATGAAATTCTTTGTGAATATGATTCTATACAGCTTTCCGGGAATAACCCCGTTGTTCCGGGGGCCGTTGGCACATGGACCAGAGTGACCGGCACCGGTAACATCATCTCTCCCAATGCTTACAACACATGGATAAAAAATCTTTCTTCCGGGCTTTCGCAGTTCGAATGGACCATCTCTACCAACGGTGTTTGCGGTGATTCATCCGACCAGATGAATGTCTTTACCAACATCTTCCCGTTCATGACATGGAACGGCAGCGTCAGCACCGACTGGAACGATCCTGATAACTGGGGTTGCACCAATATCCCCGGCATCAACAATATCGTCACCATCCCGTTCCTCGGTGGCACGGCCAACTATCCCGAGATCAGGTCTGGCAATGTAGGTATTTGTAAATCTATTGAGGTTGACCTCAGTGCCAGCCTCAAGATCAGCAAGAGCACCAAGTTTGGTGTCAACAGGCAGTTCGTTTGGGCAAATGCCGGTCCTGATTTGATAAAGTGTAACGATGCTGCTCCGTTCACCATCGGTAAGGAGTTGGTTCCGAACGCAGGTGTGTTCACCGATTACTTATGGTCGCCTGCCGGTTACCTTAATGATCCCACTCTTGCCGAACCTACCGTTACGCTGGGCGGCACCACGGTCACTGAGATTGAATTTATCCTCACCGCCACCCATAAAACAGAGGCGGGTAATATAGATAAAGACACCATGTTAGTGATCATTCATCCCATACCATCGGCCGGTGTCATCAAGGATACTTCCTACTGCGGCACTCCGGTTAAGTTAGGGCAGGATACCCCCGCTCCAAATACTACCTACGACTGGGATCCCGATGCAGGGCTTAATAACCCGACTATTCCGGGTCCGCTGGCCAGCCCCAATGTCAGCACCGAATATGTGGTGTATATCGAGAATGATTCCACCACCTGCACCAACCGCGATACCGTCTTCGTAACCGTGGGCACTGCTCCAACGCTTGCCTGGGTTCAGAATCCTAACCATGCCTGTGCACTGGATCAAAATGTGCCTTTCTCCGTCAACAATACTGCCGGTTCCACATACTGGTGGGCGATGACCCCGTGGAGGGGCAGTTCCGTTTCCGGAAGCGGAAATTCCGCTACCGTTGATTTCGGGTTGTACATTGCTGACATCCTGGATGACACCGTTCGCGTGGTTGAAAAGACTAACCTCGCTTGCTGGGACACTATCTACCAGATCGTGGATGTAGATACCTTCCCGATGATTTCGGCCGCTGTTGCAGTCACTCCGGTCTGCCAGACTGAAAGCATTGTACTCTCCCAGAGTGACGTAGGCTCTATACCTACAACCTCATGGAACTGGAGCGGCCCTGCATCTTATAGCTCTTCATCACAGAACCCAACAAGGACTAATGCATTGCCAACCTATAGCGGCACCTACCAGGTTATAGCCTTCAATGCTGAAGGTTGCCCGGATACGGCAACTGTAGCGGTTACTGTAACGCCTGCTCCGGCTGTCACCGTTCA
>CAYOYI010000215.1:0-4278 GCA_964408105.1 uncultured Chitinophagaceae bacterium
GGTTTGACGAAAAAATACGGGCCGCAAAGGGCGGTTGATAACATCTCATTTGAGGTGAAAACCGGTGAGATACTTGGATTCCTGGGACCGAACGGTGCAGGGAAAACAACCACCATGAAAATCATCACCTGCTTCATGGCGCCTTCATCCGGCTCGGCTTATATAGGCGACCTCAACGTAGTGCAAAACCAGGAGGCGGTGAAGAAGAAGATCGGCTACCTGCCTGAAAACAATCCGCTTTACACTGAAATGCACGTGATCGAATATCTCGAATTCATTGCAGGATTGCAGGGTGTTCCGAAATCAAGGATACAGGATAAAGTGATCGAGATGGTGCGCAAGTGCGGACTCGATGCCGAAAAGCACAAAAGGATCGGTGAACTATCAAAAGGATATCGCCAGAGGGTAGGGCTTGCACAAGCGCTTATCCACGACCCGGAGGTCCTCGTTCTTGACGAACCGACTACCGGGCTGGACCCAAATCAGATTGTTGAGATCAGAAAGCTGATCAAAGATCTTGGGAGAGAAAAGACAGTAATTCTCAGTACGCATATTCTCCCTGAAGTGGAAGCAACATGCGACCGCATTCTTATTATCAGCAATGGAAAAATCGTTGCCGATGGTTCTCCTGATACATTGAGGAAGCAGGCGCAAGGCCAGGAGGTTTTGAAAGTTTCGATTGAAGGTGGAGAAACAACTTCAATAACACAGGGTTTGCAGGGATTGAGCAGCGTTGCGCTGGTTGATCCGATTGCGGGCAAGATAAATTCTTTTACCGTGCAAAGCAGGCCTGATGCTACTTCCCGCAGAGCTGTTTTTGAGTTATGTGTAAAAAACAATTGGGTGCTTACGGAATTGACTCCGCTTGAAACCAAGCTTGAAGATATTTTCAGAAACCTGACGATGAACTGAAGCTATGAAGGCAATCTGGATAATTGCAAAGAAAGAGCTGGTCGCGTTTTTTGATTCGCTGACGGCCTATGTGCTGCTGGTGGTTTTCCTCGGCCTGAGCGGATTTTTCACATGGATATCGGGAAGTGATATTTTCCTCATCGGGCAGGTCACTTTGCAGCCCTTTTTCTCTGTTGCTTACTGGACGTTGTTTTTCTTTATCCCGGCATTGACGATGCGTATGCTTGCAGAGGAAAACCGCACCGGCACAATAGAACTGCTGCAAACCAAATCCGTCAGTGACTGGCAAATCGTTTTTGGAAAATCACTGGCTTGTTTGCTGCTGATCGTCATTGCCTTGCTCTTCACGGTGCCTTACTATATTTCCCTCATACAGCTTGGTGATGTAGATGATGGCGCGGTGTTGTGCGGCTATCTCGGTTTGATCCTGATGAGTTGCGCGTATATCAGTATCGGCATGTTTGCCAGCAGCGTGACCAACAACCAAATCGTTGCCTTCCTCGTTTCGCTGCTGATCGGGGTGTTTTTCCTCATCATATTTGATGTGCTTTCGTCCGGTTCCTTTGGGATGATGGCTGATATTTTTCATTACCTGAGCATCTCGACACATTTTGAATCCATCTCTCGCGGTGTGCTGGATACCAAAGACGTGATATACTTTTTATTGATCTCGTTTGTGGGATTGGTGTTGGCCGAAAATGTTTTGACCAGAAGAAATATCGTTAGCTGAGTATGAAACGTAGCGCTGTTCAAACAAGATTATTGCTGGTGCTGGGAATTGCGATTCTCGTTGGCGTGCTGTCGGCACAATTCTCTTTCCGCCTTGACTTCACCGGTGATAAGCGATATACGCTGAGTAAAGCGACCCGTGATATTCTTGGTTCCCTTAAGGAGCCGGTTACGGTTACTGCGTATTTTTCAAAAAACCTGCCGCCCAACATCGCTTCCACTAAAAGCGATTTTAAAGACCTGCTGATTGAATACGTGAGTCGTTCTGGTGGTAATGTAGTATATGAATTCATTGACCCCAGCGAGAAGGAAGAAACAGAACAACAGGCGATGCAGTCAGGCATTCAGCCGGTGATGATCAATGTGCGCGAGAAAGATGAGATGAAGCAGCAGAAAGCTTATCTCGGTGCTGTACTCAAGATGGGCGACCAGACGGATGTGATTCCTTTCGTGCAGCCGGGAACTGCGATGGAGTATGCATTGTCATCCAGCATCAAAAAATTATCAGTGAAGGAAAAGCCGAAGATTGCAATTCTCGAAGGGCATGGTGAGCCTTCACTGAATGCGCTTCAGCAGGTGAGCAGTGTTCTTTCCGTATTGTACGATGTAACTGCATATTCAATTTCAGACACAGCACCGATTCCACAGAGTTACAAATCGCTTGTAATTATTGCCCCTAAAGATTCATTTTCAACATTCGAATTTCAGCGGATTGACGAGTTCATGGCCGGTGGAGGAAACTTGCTGGTTGCCCTTAATCGTGTGAACGGAGATTTTCAAACGAGCATGGGCAGCGTGATAAACAGCGGATTAGAAATATGGTTGAACACTAAAGGCATTTCCGTTGAAGATAAATTCGTCATGGATGCGCAATGTGGTTCGGTGACAGTTCAGCAGCGCCAGGGATTTTTCACGATCAATACGCCCGTTCAGTTTCCTTATCTTCCGCTGATTTCAGATTTTGCGGATCATCCTATTTCTAAAGGCTTGGAGCGGGTGATGCTGCCGTTTGCAAGCCCGGTTACTCACTCAATGTCGGATACAACCATCAAGGTCACCGTTCTTGCAAAGACCTCTCAAAAATCCAATACCGCACCGGCAAGCACATTCTTCGATGTAATGAAAAATTACACCAACAATGATTTCCCGTTGAAGTCACTGCCGGTAGCCGTTGCGCTGGAAGGAAATATCGGAGGCGGTGGGCAGACCAACCGCATGGTAATTTTTGGTGATGGTGATTTTGCTGTGAATGGAGAAGGTCGTGAATACCAGCAGTTGCAGCCGGATAATGTCAGCTTCCTCGTGAACGCCATTGACTGGCTCTCGGATGACACCGGGCTAAATGAGCTGAGAACAAAAGGCGTTTCTTCCCGACCAATCAAAGAGCAACTGGAAGACAACAAAAAGACAATGGTGAAATACGGCAACTTCCTTGTGCCGATCTTCCTTGTGATCATTTACGGGTTCGTGAGGATGCAGATACGCAGAAGGAAACGCCAGAAATGGATGGAGGAACGCTATGTCTAAATTTTCCAATGTAAAACTGCTCCTCATTCTCGTTGTGCTCGGAGCAGGTTTCGGGATCGCGAAATATCTCCAGTCGAAAAAAGGCGAGCGCAATTTTCGCAGCGAGTTAGTGAAGATTGACAGCGCCAAAGTTTCGACTTTTCTTATTTATCCCAAATCGAAGAAGGGTGAAGAAGTAAAACTGTTTAAGGAAGGTGATGGCTGGAAAGTGCGTATCAGTGAGAATAAATCTTTGAGTGTTGAAGGCGAAAAGATTGCTGGTCTCATTAAGACGGTATCCGAAATGAAGCCGACACGCCTTGCCGCACGCTCATCGGATAAATGGCAGGAGTTTGAAGTGGATACTAATGGCACGCACGTGATCGTGAAAGAAGGAGATAAAAAAGTGCTGGATGCGGTGATCGGGAAATTCAGCTTCTCAGGCGGAAGGAATGTGGAGACTTATGTGAGGCTGACCGGTGAAGATGAAACTTACACGGTGAACGGTTTCTTAGAAGGCACTTTTAATTCCGGAATCGAGGCATGGCGCGACAAGACCATCGCAAAAGGCAATAAAGAAGACTGGACAAAAATTTCATTTTCTATCAGTGATACCGTGCGCTACGAACTGGTGAGAGGCGACACCTCTTGGATAATTGGCGACATGCCTGCCAATAAAACCGAAGTTGACGACTACCTGAATGAGCTTGCCAACCTCTCCGGCTTTGCTTTTGCCGATGATGTTGATATCAACACACTCGGCTCACCGCAGAATGTTGTTGAGGTTTACGACAGCTCAACTGTTGCGGTGAAAGTAGAAGGATTCGTGCTCGGTGATAAAAAGATCATCCGCTCAAGCCTCAATGCGGATAACATTTTTACCGATCAGGGCGGGTTGTTCGAGAAGGTGTTTGCAGGGGTGGGGAGGTTTTTGCCTATAGCAGCAGAGGCTACGAACTGATTTCTTTCTGCACTTATAGTCTTAAGAACTGGCGGACAGCCGAGAATTCCTTGGTTTGGATTTTAAAGAAATAAATCCCTGATGGGAATGAACTTCCATCCCATTGAAAAGTTCTTCCACTGATATTTTTCGCAGCTACCACTTTACCGACACTATTGTAAACGCACAAT
>CAYOYI010000215.1:4288-7035 GCA_964408105.1 uncultured Chitinophagaceae bacterium
TATATTCCATCTTCAATGGGAATTCCAGTGGTGATATAAATCAACTCGGAAATGGGGTTGGGATAAAAGTTAAAATGGGGGGCATTTTCTTCATATACGCCTAATGGTAATTCTTCAATGGTAACTGTTTTACATGTTGTATCTGAATAACAATCCATATGGGATATTAGACATACTGTGTAAATACCCGGATCGTAATAAATATGAAAGGGGTTGAAAAGCGTAGAACTGTCTCCATCCCCAAACGTCCACAAAAAATTACTGGGAGTCGGGGTTGATTGATTGGAGAATAATACTGCTTTCCTTGTGTACAGCGGACCTGCAGAAAAGGAAAAACTGGCATTAGCACTTTCCTTTACAACTATACTATGATAATTCGCAGATGTACAACTGCTGTTTGAAATCTCTAACCCAACATTGTAATATCCTGGTGATGAAAAAATATGCATTGGACTAAAGGTTGTAGATGTAAGACCGTCTCCAAATGTCCAAAGCACGGAGGTGATATTACCGAGTGATTCATTAACAAAGAAAAAAGTGTCAGAGTTACAGAAATAGTCAAAGGCAGCTAGCAGTGCTGATGGAGAATAAAAAGTTATAGTGTCTGGCAGCGCAACGTTACCGCAATAGTCAGTGATGTACAGCCCGTTAAAATTTGAATAAAATATTAACGAATAATTGCCGCTGACTTGAATCGGTGTTGGCAGCCTTAGCTCAATCTCTCTGGTAAAAGATCCTGTAGGATATCCTAATTTTGAAATGCCTGTAATATTTACAGCGGAGGGGCCTGTAATCAGAAAATTTGCTCCATTCGTATCAAGTAAATCATAAGAGATTGGTTCGGAAAAATAGACCTTTATCGTAGAGTCCAGTTGGCAATTTAAAGTTTCAATGGAATCAATTTCGCTCTCGATCACGTCCCTTAAAGTTGCTGTGCTTAATGAAAAATCTATGGTGAAACCAAACAGTGAGGTGGAGGTAAAGTTATCTATTAGTAATGCATAGGTTTCCCCAGTTAAAGCATTTAAGGGAGCGCAAAAAGAAAATCCCCCTTGTCCTTCAATATTGTTACTATACCCAGGCTTCAAACCTGTCGTATCATCTGAGAAGGCGTAATTACATCTAACTTCCAAACCTCCATTTGAAATTTCAATACAAGATTTTCCTGTTATATTATAGAGCGAAAAATCGTAGTCAGCTGGCGCAGCTGGTATGATGATAAATTCCAGAACTCCAGCAGTGCCGATAGTAAATGTAAACCACATGGAATTATTCTCCTCATTTAGAAGACATGAGGTGCTATCGGCCAAATCTTCCACATTTCCACTACCTTGATAGGCTGGTGAGTGGAAAATGGCATTGCCACACACTTGGAGCGCATTTACGCAATCCTGCTCCGGACCGGTTATTTGGGCTGCTGCCAGCAATGTTGAAAGAATCAAGACGGGCAAAAGAAGTATCCGCTTCATGAAAACCTTTTACAGAAAGGTAGTAAAAATTACAAAATAGTTCATGTGTGAAAGATCATTTTACATTGGCTTGACATGAATCGCTGTCCTTATTTTTTCCTCGCAAAGAATCCCTATCATTGCAATCAATGTATCCCAAACCCCGCCCAAATCACCAGATTTATCTGCAAACGCTTGCAAAGATGACACCGGAGCAACGTTTGCTGAAAGCGTTTGAATTATCGGCTTTGTCCAAACAATTGTTTTTGGAGGGATTGAAAAAAAGGTTCCCTGAAAAAACAGAGCAGGAGATTAAAAAGATTTACCTTGAGCGCATTGCCAAATGCTACAATCGGAATTATTAGAACTTAACGGGCATTGCGTAATTTTAATTGAAATCTCAAAAGCCGATGGCTGAAAAAATAATCAACATTGATCCTGAGATTCTCGGTGGAACTCCCGTTTTTAACGGCACACGTGTTCCTATAAAGAACTTGTTTGATTACCTGGAAACAGGAGAAACCATCGAAACCTTTCTCGAAGATTTTGAGGGAGTGAAAAGAGAGCAGGTGGTGAAACTGCTGGAGTTTTCTCACAGCCTCGTCAAGTCCGCAACCGAAAAACCTCAATGAAAATTTTGCTGGATGAATGCGTGACAAAACGGCTCGCTTCGTTTTTTGCTCCGCATGAAGTGGTAACCGTCACCCAAATGAAATGGAAAGGCCTGAAGAACGGTCAGCTTTTGTTAAAAGCAATCGAGGCAGGTTTCGATATTATACTAACTATTGACAAGAACATTGATTCTCAGCAAAATATTGGCAAAAACAACATCACCATCGTAATTTTTGATTCTCCTTCGAGCAAAATAGAGGTTCTGAAAAATTATGTCCCTGAGTTCAAGAAGCAGGCTTTGTCCATGAGTAAGAGCAGAACCTACATTATAAGATTGTAGTGAAATGATTTCAAGAACCAGTTTCCTTTGCCCTACCTAACCAAAATCACTCACCGCAGTGACAAAAGTCACTTATATGGGATGACTTATTGACCTTCTTTGCCGTAGTAAAAACAAAACAAGTTTGCTATGGAATATAATTTAAGTTTCGTTGACATCTCGTTAAGATATGCGTTGATCGTGGCATTGGGAATCCTGTTTGGTGTAACCCAGTTTTACCCATTGATCGTTGTTGCCATTGCTGTTTTCATTTCAGCAGTGACCGGCATGTGCCCGATTTATAAGATGCTGGGCATCAACCACGCACCTAAGGAATAAATGGCAAAAAGCAAAGGGCAACCGACAAA
>CAYOYI010000216.1:0-7009 GCA_964408105.1 uncultured Chitinophagaceae bacterium
CTGCTTCTATTAGCAGTTGAATGCCTGTAAGTATCGCTCGCGGCATGAATGCCAACACAAGAACCTCCTCCGTTGATATAAGCTTCATGAACGTTCAGGAAATTATTAAGTAAGCGCCTCTCTCAACTCAACTTTTCACATTCACCAGTCGCAACACCTGCTGCTGATTATTGAAGTGCAGGTGAACGAGATAAAATCCCTGCGAAACATTGTCGAGCGGAACGGGAAGAATGTAATTCCCCGGCAGCAGATCGCCTTCATACAGGTGCTTTAAAACGCGCCCTTGCAGATCAAGCAGATCGGCTTTTAATATTCCCTTTACAGGCAACTTCAATTCCACCTGCGCCCAACCTTCAGTGGCAGGATTGGGAAACAGCTTTGCTTCAAGCGGTTCGCTCAATTCTTTATCTTCTATTCCAATCACTACTCCTGCTCCCAATGTGCTGAACCCGGTGTTATTATCCTCATGCACCTCCGTGATCTGGTTGTTCGGATCAATCACCAGATAAATGCGCGGACCTGGGCCAATGCCGGCAGGCACTTTCCAATAAAACTGGATGGCAGTTCTGCCACGCGCAGGGAATGTGCTATTCACGGTGAGCGTTGTTTGTCCGTTGATGTCAGCCAACAGTGTGCCGCCATTGTCAGGGTCACCTGCGTAAAATTGGAATTCAACATTGCCGGTGTAAGTCTTGAAGCTATAGTTATGAATGAATGCGGTGACCAGCACGGTGTCTCCGGTGATGAATGAAGTTTTATCAAACCGCAGTGACGTGCACAGCCTGCGCTTGTCTGGAGTAGTGCCAAGCGAATATCCCTTTTCGGGATCATACTTCCACGGCATGATCATCGTGAGATCGGGATTGTCAACATAGTAGGTTGACCAGAAGTTGCTCGTGCCCTGTGCGGGAAGCGAAGGATCAACGGAATAACCCAGTGACAACGCACCATTCTTTGCCCAGAACACATAAGGCGTCATCGTGTAGTTGGCATCGCTGAAAGCCGGGTTCAAAGGGGTTGTTAGATTGCTGATGTAAGAAATCTCTGATTGTGCCGTGCTCGTATGCGAAGACATCTCGCTGCTGTTGTAAGTACCTTTAGCTTCTACCCCAACGCCATAATATTCCGCAGAAGCATTCACTTCAACTCCAAACGTGCGTGTTTCGGAAGTGCTGCTGCTCGTGAAATCAGTAAACATCATGCTGAAGTTCAATGTGCCGCCTGAGCCGACATTAAAGCCTGTTCCCGCTTTCACGGTCGCCAGGTTGCCGCTGTAATTCGGAAAGTCTGTATTATTTGGGTAGGATAGCAAATTGCCTACTTCGTGATCGGGTGTAAATCCGAATGCATCATTTGATTTGGAGTCCATCCATTGGATGATGGGGTTGCCCCTGCGCATCATTGCCAGCACATACCCGATGGTGACTCCGCTCGAATCAATGGGATATTCATAAATATCAAAATCGCTCACCACTCCATATATCTGGTCATCAGCACGTGCGGTGCTCAATGTGCTGATCTGCACGGTTGATGTTTGAATGGAAGTGTTTGAGAATTCTTCTCCATATTTGGCAGTGACCGATGCCTTCATTCCGATGCCGAGCACTGAGCCTCCGGCAGAGACCGTGCCGCTCACACCCCAGTCTGACTTCAGCGTGGTTTGCAGCGTAGAAGAAGTGGCAGTTACCTCTTTATACTGCGAATTCATGTCGCATGTGAAATTTGGAAAGCAGTTGGTTATATCAGCTTCCAGAGAGTCGAGAATATCGAAATGGTAAGGCGGGCCATTGTTAACGATGAGCGGAGTTATGATCTTCCTTGTGAAATGGATCGGGTCCTTTAATATTCCCCTGCCACCGTTGAATTCGCCAAACGTTGCGGCATAATAATAGGCCCCGCCATTCCCGGAATAATTTGCCTGCATAAATTGATCTTCCGAGCCCTTCACGGTGATTTGCGAAAGCGCATCATTCACACCGGCAATGATGATGGAGAACCACTGATTTGCGTTTCCATCATCTTTGGTGATCACACCGAAAATATCATTTTCGAAATCCATATCCGCATCGCCAATGGCGAGGTAAGCGTTGTTATTTGCCTGTTGGTAAAGACCGCTGTTGGTGCCGCCAATAGCACCGGTGGCTTTGGGTGTCAGCACCATATTGTCACCCACGCTGTATATGCGGTAAGCGCCATCATAAGCCACTACAAACTCTTCACTGCCATCGTTGTTCAAATCGCCTGACGCAATAGCCATTGCCGGAAAATTGGCGTTGTTCTCATCGTTGGCATAATTGGATGTGCTGATGTTAATGGTATTCAAACCATTTGTGCCGCTGCCGGTTGATGCCAGATGGATGCGCCTGTTCAGCCTGATGTTATTGTTTGGATCTATAAAAGCCAGCGCAATAGCGATTTGCCGCTGAGGCGCCATGGTGGTGTCATATAATCCCGAACTGATTGAGATGTTTTTGAGCGAGGACAGATTGCCCGCCAGGGTGACGTCTTGCTTTCCCATCGGATTGATCGTCCAGCCGTTGTAAACATCCTGACCGGGTGTTACCTTAAACGTACGCAGGTAACAGTTCATGCCGTTGACGGTGTACTCCAGCGCGCAAAGCGCAATGTCAGGAATGCTGTCACCATCAAAATCATTGATGGTAATATCAAATGCTTCCTGTCTTAAATTGGAAAGCGCATAAAAGCTGTCAATGTTTGATTGTGCCAGCTGTGTTCCGAAATGGGTCACCGGATCAATGTTGCGCAGCTCGACATGTATCTTGTTGGTGGTGTAATCACGATAGGCAATGGCAAAATAATCTTTGTTGTTGCGCCTGAAGTCGCCCTTTGCCATCCTGAAACACGGCTCATCGGTGCCTACCGTAATGCCGGTGGTGATGAAATTGCCGTGCAATGAATCTGTGGACAGCGGGTTGCGCGTCATGAATGGTATGCCAACCGTAACACCCTGCGTTGATTCATGCGCCTCCACAATCTCATCATAGCTGTCGCCATCAACATCGAGGGCGAGGATACACATTCCTTTTGAACCTACGGTATTCCAACTCGCAGGGTGCACCCGCACATGATCCTGCATGATACGCTGGTTCACCGGTCGTGTTGTGTCGGGGTCGTAATGTCCCAGTATAGTTTGCGTGGGAGCATTGCTGGTGTTGGCGTTGGTGGTGGAATAGATGATGAACTCCAGCGCTTCAACAGGCTTGTTCGTTATTTTCAAAGGATGATCGGTGACGGTTTGCAAAAAAGCAGGAACGCTAAATGTGAAGAAGAGAATGAGAATCCATGATGCAGGTTTCATGATGATCTTTTTTGGTGAAGGAAAAGAACAGTCCCCTAAAGTAAAGAAAATAAAGTTGCAAATATGGTTCACAGGAAGCCTTAATCGTAGCTTGGAGAGGATAAGTGACTATCCACCGATCAGGATAATCAACTATTCAAAGGTAAGACTAAAGTGTTTGATAAAAATAGTGGACGCCACGACAGACCGGGATTGTAATACCTTTGAAGCTGCAAAAGAGCGTTATGAACCTGTTTGTAAAAAATATTCACGAATCTATCAATGCCTTTCACCTCGAAATGCTTTTTAAAACCTATGGCGAGATTAAAAGCGCCAAAGTACTGTATGACCATGCAAGTGGCGAACACAAGGGCAAGGGTTTCGTGGAAATGACGAATGATGCGGATGCCGGGAAAGCCATTGAAGCATTGAATGGAAAGGAAATAAAAGGGAAAGTATTATCCGTAGAAAAAGCAAAACCGAAAAAAGTTAATATTTGGAGTTAGGACTGGAGCGTGGGACCGCACAAGTAAAAAACATTTGTGCTATATTGGGAAATAGTAACCGTTAAAGATATTTTAGCAACTAACATTGAAGTTTAACATCCACTATCTAAAGCCGTTGCGATTTTGACAAACTGACTAAAAGTAATAATGCGTGTAGATCCGGAATTTTTTATACTTAAGAGCCCTTTGTCTCCCGTTATCAGAAGGTCAAGCTTAGCGTCCGCGCATAAAGCAAGCAAATAACTGTCTTTAGCATCGTTAGTATTAACCACCGTGGAGATAATATTTACTGGAGTTGCAAAAGATTCCATCAGCTCAATGGTGTCTAAAATACGTTGTTCGGTAACATATCTGGCTAATTTCTTTCTTGTCACCACATCATAATACTCATGGACTAATTCAGCGCAATAAATCACTTCGTATTCACCCGACTTGAGAATGTTGCGAAGATGAGATAGCCGTTTCCCAATGGTGAAACTTATCCAGATGTTGGTGTCAAAGGCAATTTTACTTTTTGCCATTGCCGTAGCGAACCGCCTTCACTTCCTTCATGATATCGGCTTCTGTAAGCGGAATGTGTTTAGGAGCAGTTTTGATGAAGCGATTCAGTTTGTCGTCCAAGGTTTCAACTTCCACATAGTCCAGGTTTTTCAGAATCTTGAGCAATGAGGCTTTTTTCTTTCTTACCACGCGCAATGTCACCCTTTCGATATTTCTCATAGGTATGTTTTAGTAATAAAGTTAAGCACAGGGGAAGAAATATAGCTCCCGGATGTGTCTTACAGCGTTCATATATGATATGGCAGAGCTCCTTCCTGTCAATTTATTCCTAAATCAAAGTGTCGTTCCAGTCTCAGATGACGAATGATTGGACTAAGATACCTAAACAGATGTACAACGCTACAGATGACATCTTTTTAAAAAGATGTCATCTGTTCTCTACTTTTGAAGCTGCAAAAAGATCGTATGAACCTGTTTGTAAAAAATATTCACGAATCTATCAATGCCTTTCACCTCGAAATGCTTTTTAAAACCTATGGCGAGATTAAAAGCGCCAAAGTACTGTATGACCATGCAAGTGGCGAACACAAGGGCAAGGGTTTCGTGGAAATGACGAATGATGCGGATGCCGGGAAAGCCATTGAAGCATTGAATGGAAAGGAAATAAAAGGGAAAGTATTGTCCGTAGAAAAAGCAAAACCAAAAAAAGTTAACAACTGGAGCTAGGGCAAGGCGTGAGACTGCACAAGTGAAAAACACCTGCGCTATATGAGGGGGCTTTTTAACACGGATTAGTTCTTTATTTTTGTTGACCAACACCCGATAAAATGAAGAATAGCCCAAATAATGGTCAGGAAATATTGCTTAAAAGCATTGATGAACTGGTTTTTGATCATGATAATCCTAGACTGCCAAAAAAATTAAGAAAACCTGAAGTTAAAGAAGATGAAATACTGGAGTGGATGCTTACGGAAGAAAATGTTACCGAACTCATGGGGTCCATTGCGGAAAAAGGATTTTTTCATGCTGAACCATTATTGCTAGTTAAAAGCGAGCGGAAGAAAGGCAAATTCGAGGTAGTCGAAGGAAATAGACGATTGGCAGCGGTGATTTTGTTGAACTACCCAAACAAAGCACCCAAAAAAGAGACAGCTATTAAAGAATTGGCTGATCGAGCTAGAGAGGCTGGAACTATTAGAAAAGAAGTGCCAACCCTTTTGTTTGAGGACAAAAGTGACCTCCAAATATTCCTAGGCTATCGCCACGTTACTGGAATTAAGGAATGGGATGCTCTGCCAAAAGCCAGATATCTCAAAAAACTACAGGGAATTCTCAAGATTAAAAACAAAGACGAAGAGTACAAAAGACTTTCAAGAATTATAGGTAGTAATCCAAGTTATGTTAAAAGCATACTAAAAGGTTTAGCTGTTTATGAGGTAATTGAAGAAAATGATTTTTTTAAAATTCATGATTTAGAGGAAACAAGGGTCGAATTCGGAGTACTTTATACGGCCGTTGGCCGAGAAAACATATCCACTTTTGTTGGAGTTGATATTTATGCTTCCAATCCAGTTTCCAAGATAAAGATTAGAGAGCTTAAAGAATTAACATCCTGGTTGTTTGAAAAGAATGAAGAAAATCAAACAAGACTTGGAGAATCAAGAAATATTAAACTTCTCGATGCAATCTTGGATAAGAAAAATCCTGCTGCACTAAAAGCTTTTAGAGCTGGAGTTTCAATAAGAGAAGCAGCTTTGTTAACTGACGAACCGAAGATTGCCTTTAAGAAAAGTATTTTTAAGGCTAAAGACAACTTGATTATCGCCCAATCTCAAATTCATTTAATTAAAGACATTTCAGAAGATGAGCTTAATTGGGCTAGCGAATTGAACGCATTATCAAAAGATATAGTATCGCTTATTCGGTTAAAACTTGAGGGGAATGGGTAAGAAAAAGCGATCTATTCCGAGTTACACTGAACTCTTAGGAAAACTACCAACCATATCGAAAGACGAAACCCATCATTATGCGGACTATGTTGAGTTAAAGTGCTTGGCAAACATAGATAAGGAATATACAGTAGCAGAATTGGTAGATATAACTAAAGGAAGAAGAAAGGATTTTAAAGATGGATGTGATGTTGATGAAGAGGAACTTGACCAAGATGAAAATGCTTTCGTTGACGCTGCCTTTAAAGACTCAGATAAGTTTCACCAAAGAGCGAAAGAGATTTTTAATCACATTTCCGCTCGGGTTAAGTTATTTGGTGATTACTATCCTTTCAAAATTAATAAAACAGCTACCTCTATCGAATTAAAGGAAAATGTCAAGGAAATACATAATGTTTATTTCTTCCTTTTATTTAGTTCCAGTCTCCAGTACGCTCGTCAATACCAAAACGAGCTTACTTCTCTCTTTGAATGCTTCTGTTTTAGAATAATGAGGCTATTAACGCCCTCTCTTTCTGAGGGTTATTTTTTTGGTTCTTCCAACGTATACATAAAAAATGGGAGGTTTGTAAACTTAAGCTTTGAAAAAAAATGCAATCTACTTGCGGATGATATTTACGAAGAATGTAAAGTAAAGGATGGTCAATATTCAGCACGAAATTATGGAGATGGCCAATTGGACCTAGTAGCTTGGTCAGACTTCGGGGACGAATTAAATCATAATATAGTTTACTTAGGCCAGTGTGCGTGTGGAG
>CAYOYI010000217.1:0-7004 GCA_964408105.1 uncultured Chitinophagaceae bacterium
TCCTGATTGTGCTGAATGGCGCATTCCTTTTTGCCGCGGACCTGCTTAAAAAAATTGAACTTGAGTGTGAGGTCACTTTCATCCGGCTTGCTTCTTACATGGGAACTAACTCAACGGGCAAGGTTGCCATTCTAATGAACCTGAGCGACAATGTCCGGGGAAGGCATGTGATCATAGTTGAAGATATCGTTGATACCGGAAAAACACTGGCCGAATTTTTACCGCACCTTCAATTAGAGCAGCCCGCCAGCATCCGCATTGCGTCAATGCTGTCAAAACCATCTGCATTGAAAGAGAGTATTAAAGTAGATTACCTTGGATTCCCGATCGAAGACAAGTTTGTGGTTGGTTTTGGGTTGGATTATGATGGAGCTGGCAGAAATCTTCCCGGAATTTTTCAGCTTGCTGGGTGAAATTCAATTTCGTGGTTTCTTTTGAGGATTCAAACACAGTAATTTTACCGCCCCGATAATAAAATTCGTCATGACTAATATCATTCTATTCGGACCTCCCGGCAGCGGCAAAGGAACACAAGCAGAAAAGCTTATTGAAAAATACAAGCTGGTACATATCTCCACCGGAGATTTGTTACGCGCTGAGATCGCTGCCAAATCACCCCTCGGGCTTGAAGCAAAAACTTTTATTGACCAGGGCGCACTGGTTCCCGATGAAGTGGTTATCGGAATGATCAGCGCCAAGCTCGATTCAAATCCAAATGCAGGAGGATTCATCTTTGACGGGTTCCCAAGAACCATCGCACAGGCGGAAGCGCTCGATAAATTGCTTAAGGCTAAAAACTTCTCCATCAACCGCGTTCTTTCCTTGCAGGTAAGCGAACCCGAACTCATTAAAAGATTGTTGAACAGGGGGAAAACTTCATCACGCACGGATGATCAGGATGAAAGCATCATCAAAAACCGGATCGAAGAATATCGCAACAAAACTTTTCCGGTGGCGGATTATTACGACAAGCAGGGCAAGCTTTCAAACATCCAGGGGGAAGGAGGTATTGACACTATTTTCAGCCGCCTTTGTGAAGCGACTGATAAATCGCTCCGTTAAAAATTTGCGGAAAGAGATAATTGTCGTCTCATACCACAAACGACAAACAACAAACTACAAACCAGCCCAGATTTGGAAAAAGCCAACTTCGTTGACTACGTAAAGCTTCACTGCAAATCAGGAGCGGGTGGAGCAGGAAGTGTGCATTTTCACCGTGAGAAATTTGTTCCCAAAGGCGGCCCTGACGGTGGTGATGGCGGGAAAGGCGGTGACATTATTCTAAAAGGTAACCACCAGTTGTGGACGCTGCTACACCTCAAATATCGCAAACACATACAGACGGCAAATGGCGGACGGGGGGCTGGTGCAAACTGCACAGGAGCCAATGCGAAAGACGAGATAATCGAAGTGCCGCTGGGCACGGTGGCAAAAGATGCAGAAACGCAGGAAATACTTTTTGAGATTACCGAAGAGGGACAGGAAGAGGTATTGATGAAAGGCGGCAGAGGCGGAAAAGGAAATAATTTTTTCAAAACTGCAACCAACCAAACTCCTGATTACGCGCAGCCCGGTGAACCCGGTGAGGAAGGCTGGCGGATACTTGAACTGAAGATACTTGCTGATGTCGGCTTGGTTGGATTTCCGAATGCAGGTAAATCAACCTTATTATCCGTATTGACTGCTGCAAAACCCAAGATTGCAGAATACCCGTTCACTACGCTTACTCCCAATCTGGGCATTGTGCCGTACCGCGATCATCGCTCGTTTGTGATAGCAGATATCCCGGGGATAATTGAAGGGGCTCATCAGGGAAAAGGGCTTGGTCATCGGTTTCTCCGGCACATAGAAAGAAATTCCATTTTGCTTTTCATGGTGTCCGCGGATAGCAAAAGCATCTATGCCGAATACGAAATTCTGCTGAATGAATTAGAACAATTCAACCCTGAGCTGCTCACCAAGAAAAGAATTCTCGCCATCACCAAGAGCGATCTGATTGATGACGAGCTTGAGAAGCTGCTGAAAAAAGAATTACCCGATGTGCCTCATATTTTCATTTCTTCCATTACACGCACGGGGCTTGACAAACTGAAGGATATGCTCTGGAATGTTTTGAATGAAGAATGATATGTCTGACCGTAATCCTTCCTTCTCAAGCTGGGCAACACTCGTTCTGCTTGCTCTTATTTGGGGGACTTCTTACATTCTTATAAAATATGCACTGAAAACTTTTCAGCCGGTGCAATTAGCCAGCCTGAGAGTGTTCATCGCATTTGTGGCGTTATCACCAGTATTATTTATCGGTCGGCTGAGAAATTTTTCGGGCTGGCAATGGCTACCCGTTTCACTTATCGGGCTGTTTGGCAGCGCTATACCGGCAATATTATTTGCGATTGCCCAAACTAAAATCTCCAGCTCGCTCGCTGCTATACTTAATGCGTTAGTGCCGCTTTCCACGTTGGTACTCGGAGTTCTTTTCTTCAATCAAAAATTCAATAGTTATAAAATAATCGGTGTCCTGCTTGGCATAACCGGTTCTGCAGGGATAATCCTTTCGAGATCAAATGGATCCTTGTTTGACGGTAACAATATCTACTCCTTGTTAGTGATTCTGGCGGGCATTTGTTATGCGCTGCAAACAAATATCCTCAAACAATATCTTGCTAAGGCTTCTCCAGTCGGCATTACCGCATGGGGATTTGCTTTTGTCGGGCCGGTTGCGGCATTGATTTCATTTCAAGCCGGAGTTCCGGAGGTAATTGCGAACGGTGCGGGTGCATGGAAAGGCGTTACTTATGTTGCCATCCTTGGCGCCATCGGGACAGCAGCGGCAATTGCTTTATTTAATCGCCTGGTGCAGCACACTACACCCCTCTTCGCTTCAACAGTGACTTATCTGATACCTTTTGTCGCGCTCATTTGGGGGATCCTTGACGGAGAACTGATAACATCGTGGGATGTTGCAGGGCTTGCAGGAATTCTCATCGGCATTTACCTTACATCAAGGTGAAAATTTCCTTCATATTCCTGCGTTTATCTGTTGGGAAAACTGATTATCTTTATAACTTTAGCCCCTTAGAGCAAAGCTCAAAAATCCAATTGGTCATGAATTTCAGAAAAACACTAACAGGGCTCTTTGTATTAATGTGCCTTTCCGCAGCCGGACAGGATATTCATTTTTCACAATACTTTGCATCACCGCTCACGTTGAATCCGGCAATGGTTGGTGGTTTCAATGGTAAATTCCGTCTTGCCGCAAACTATCGCAACCAATGGTTCACCGTTATGGGCTCAAATTCCTACGTTACCTATTCAGGCTCATTTGATATGCCCATAATCAAGAAAAAGCTCCGCAACAATGACCAGTTGGGAGTTGGTGTTATGGTATTTAATGATAAGGCTGGCGATGGTGCGCTAAACACATTAAACGTCATGGGAGGGGCCGCCTATCACAAAACTCTTGATGAGCAAAGACGTTACGTTATATCACTTGGTGTTCTCGCTGGATTTACTCAGAAGCGCATTGACTTTAACAAACTCACCTTTGCCGCACAATTCGATCAGAATCTCGGCTTTGATCCGCTCACTTATAATGGCGAACGCATCGAGTCAAATTCAACCACCTATTTTGATTTCACGGTGGGACTGATGTTCCGCGGGCGCTTCAGCAAGAAAGTGCGCGGATATGTTGGTGGCTCAATGTTCCATCTGCATAAGCCGAAGGAATACTTCCTCGTGCAGGATGGAAAGGAAAATCGTATTGACCCGCGCTTTCTCGTTCATGGCGGGGTTGATATCAACGTAACAAAGTATTTCTCGATCACTCCGGGCATACACTATGTGATACAAAGCACTGCATCCGAGATCACTGTTGGGCTTGCTCTGGGCTATATGTTCAATGAAAACAACTCGCTCTACTTCGGTGCTTGGATGCGCACGTTTGACAAAGATGCTGTTATCCCGATGCTTGCCTACGAAGTATATGGCCTTCGCCTTGGTGTGAGCTATGACATCAATCTCTCTGACCTCAAGATCGCCAGCGACAGCCATGGTGCCATCGAGGCTTCACTCATATATATCTTTGGCAAAGAGCCTGAGCCTGAATTCTCACCATCGAGATATTGCCCGAAGTTTTAGAAGCTATTGGCAAAAACATTACCGGGTTTTGCTAACCCATTTATTTCCCTTAACAAAAAATCGCCAGGGGTAACTTGCGTGCTCCCCGGCATAGTCAACTCCTATTCTTTCAGCAGCCGTGATCTCGTTTTTCCTGAATGTGACCCCGCGATCTTCAACCCAAATCGTAGTGCCGAGCAGATCGAGGCCGTAGTGCTGCGTGCTGATGCCGAGTGCCACGCTGAGGCTGCCTGGACCCGAGGTTAAATTGTATTTCAACTCATCCATAGCCCTACGCTGCAGCATAGTTTCGATACCAGCCACCGGCTCGATAGCACGGATGAGCACCGCATCAGCGGTACCTGCCTTGTTGACAACGATATTAAAGAGATGATGAATGCCGTAACAGAGGTAGACATACGCATGTCCGCCCGGCCCATGCATCACCGCGTTCCGCTTTGTCAGTTTATTATCATTCGCATGACAAGCTCGATCATTACGGCTGCTGTATGCTTCCGTTTCAACGATCATACCTCCGGTGAGCTTGCCGCTAATGTGTGTGAAAAGAAATTTTCCCACCAGTTCACGGCTAATGGCGACCACATTATCGCGCGTGTAGAATGAACGGAGAAGCTTTTTTGATTGACTATTTTTTAAAGATGATTGACGATTCTTTTTTCTTTTCATCACGAGCGAAAACTTACAACTTTTTACTACTTTGCGCGGCAAAAAAATGAAGCAGAAGGAAGAAGGAAAGCTTTATCTCATTCCCGCCCCAATTGGTGATAATGAAGGGGAGTTTCTGCCGGAAACGGTGAAGCAGATCGTATATGGCTTGCGGCATTTTGTAGTAGAGAAGGAGAAAACGGCAAGGCGCATCCTGAGGCGAATTGGCTACGAACATTCTTTCGATGAAACGAACTTCACTGAGATCAACAAGCACACGCGAACAGACAAGCTGCTGCCAAGCATCTGGCTTATCAAAGAAGGTATCTCTGTTGGGCTGATGTCGGAAGCGGGCATGCCTTGCATTGCCGATCCCGGTGAGTCATTGGTGGAGCTTGCGCATCAGCACGGAATTGAGGTAGTTCCGCTTACAGGACCATCGTCAATTATGCTCGCATTGATGGCATCGGGCATGGGAGCGAATGGCTTTGCTTTCTGGGGTTACCTTCCCATAAAGCCGCACGAGCGAAGGAAGCACCTTCTCGAGCTTGAACGGCTCTCACGCAAACATGACGAAGCGCAGATATTCATCGAAACGCCCTATCGCAATATGCAGTTGTTCGAGGAGATATTGAAAGCATGCCTTGACAACACGATGCTCTGCATTGCGCGTGAGATTAACCAGCCGGGGCAATTCATCAGGACATTACCCGTGAGCCAGTGGCGCAGAACCAAAGTAAGCTTACACAAGCGGCCTACGGTGTTCATACTTTCTGCACGCTGATCTCTTGAAAAGTTCTTCGTTCAAACAAGAAAATATTGAAGCAAACGTTTGTATTTTTACACTACCCCATTCAAGTTGATTTCCACGTATTTCTAATGTCAGGTTATTAACAGTATTTCCTATTTTTGGCAACTCATGAATTGGAATAGAATCGCCTCAAAAAACAAAGCGTCCTTCGCACTAATTACCCTGTTTTTCTCCATTCAGGCGAGTTTGTACTCACAAGTCAGCGGCCCACAGCAGGATTGTAACAACGCTTTGCCCGTATGCCAGCTTACATATGTTCAAAACGATTCTTATCAAGGTGATGGTGTAATTGATGACCTTCCCGATGGAACTTCCTGCCTGCTGAACGAAGAAAATAATTCCGTGTGGTACATCTTCACGATCACAGACGTAAGCGGTGGAAATGTCCTCAGATTTGAAATTATTCCCTCTGCCAATGACGATTACGATTTTGCGCTCTATGACATCACCGGCCTTTCATGCGAGGATATTGCCACCGGAGGTTTGGAAGTGCGTTGTAATTATGCTTTTACAAATGGCCCTACCGGTTGTGATGCTACAGGCACTGCTCCGGTGCAAGGCCCTGGTGGACAGGCATTCTGTTCTGAAATAGTTGTATCGCTTGGGCAGACGTACGCCTTATTAGTTGACAACTTCAGTTCTACCCAGTTTGGTTATACGCTCGACTTCACCAGCAGCACCGCCAGCATCCTTGATCAGATACTTCCTGAGATTTCAAGCTTTGATGGTTTAAGTTGCGACAATACAGATTCGCTCATTGTTAATTTCTCGGAGCCTATTCTTTGCTCCTCATTAGCGACAGACGGAACTGATTTTGTTGTTACGGGACCATCTCCGGTTACAATTTCCTCCGTGGTAAGCCCTGATTGTGCAGGTGGTGCTTTCACTCAGCGAGCCATTATTTATTTTTCAGCACCGATAACCGTTGGCGGTAATTACACGATTTCTCTGCAACAAGGCAGTGATGGCAATACCATTGAAGACAATTGCCAAAAAGAGGCTGACCCGGCTTCTTTTCCACTTGTCGTGCCCAACCTGGTCAACGCAGCTTACACCGTAGTTCAATCTTCCAGTTGCAATGAAGTAACGGTTGATTTTGACGCAAGCACATCAACCGGGGTGATTATTAGCTACGATTGGGTGATTGATGGAACGAGTTACAGCGGCCCAAATCAGTCACTCACATTTCCACTTGCTAATTCCCAAAGTACAACGATAACTGTTTCGTTAACTGTTTCTTCTGCTGATTGCTCTGATATGATAGTGGATAACGGATTAGTAGTTGTAAATAACTTTTCCCCAGATTTTGATTACACTCCAATTGAGCCTTGTGCAGGACAGCAGGTTGATTTTACAGATATTTCCAACGTAAACGCAACGGATTGCCTTTGGGAATTCGGTGATGGTCAGA
>CAYOYI010000218.1:0-1128 GCA_964408105.1 uncultured Chitinophagaceae bacterium
TCATACGCCTTGCGCAGTTAGACGGAACGGGAGACACGCTGATTCAAATAAAAAAAGACACTACTTATAACTTCATGTTCCTTTCATTTGATAACGGAGGCGAACTTGTTCAGGCTGAGCCGCCTAAAAAGGAATGGGACCTGTGTTTCACGCAATACACGCACATTTTTTATGACACCGTGCCGGTTACTCCCTACCTCGTGACCGGTTGCTTGCTGAATCGTTTCAACACCCGTGCAGCGATGGAAAAATCCGTTCCATTTGAAAACATTGACCTGGCGTATGCTTCATCCATGATACTTTCTGGCGACATTAATGCCATTGGTTACGATTGGAAATGGTACGATCTTGATGCCGGAGCTTACACCGTACTTTCAAATTACAACTACGTCATCAGGGACTCAGAAGGCGCTTTCTTCAAGCTTCACTTTATTGATTTCTATAGCAACCTTGGCGAAACCGGAAGTCCCGCTTGGGAGTTCCAGCGGTTGTGAACCTGATTATTTAGCTGCAAGCGTTTCTGTTTCTCTTGAAAGCGCTGGTTGCGGTTTAAAATTTCCTTTCAGTTCATACAAGTCCTTTCTCCGGTCCTTCAAGTTTCTTACACTGCCGTAACTATGCAGCTCTTTTAGCAGATCAAGATCAACATCAACGATCAGAGTCATTTCGGTATTAGGCGTTGCCTCGCCCTTGGTTCCGTTGGTAGGAAAAGGAAAATCAGCAGGGGTGAAAACCGCGGATTGCGCATATTGAATATCCATATTATTCACCTTGGGCAAATTCCCAACGCTGCCGGCAATCGCTACATAGCATTCGTTTTCAATAGCTCGAGATTGAGCGCATCTTTTTACACGCGTAAATCCATTTTGCGTATCGGTAAGAAAAGGAACAAAAAGTATTTGCATTCCTTCATCGGCCAACAACCTTGGCAATTCGGGAAACTCAACATCATAGCAAATCAGGACACCTATCTTTCCGCAATCCGTATCATATGTTTTCAAGAAATTCCCGCCCATCATTCCCCAGTAGCTTACTTCATTTGGGGTGGCATGTATCTTCTCATACATATCCCAGGAGCCGTCTCTTCTGCACAAGAATCCCACATTATACAACTTCCCGTCTCTGACT
>CAYOYI010000218.1:1138-6961 GCA_964408105.1 uncultured Chitinophagaceae bacterium
CTTGCGGCATGCTGCCGGTGATGATATTTACATTGTATGAAATCGCGTATTCCATGAACTTGAGCCTGATTGGTTCAGTAAACTCAGCAAGCTTTCTGATCGCCTCAGACTCCGGCAAATGGTTGTAGTCGGCCATTAATGGCGCATTGAACAATTCGGGGAACAAAACGAAATCACTTTGATAACCGGAAATAGCATCAATAAAAAACTCCATTTGCTCATATAATGTTTCAAGATTATTCAGAGGGCGCATTTGCCATTGCACCAATCCAATACGTGCCTCCGATTTTTTAACATTAACCTGCTTTTGCGCCAGATCATAATAGATATTATGCCATTCAAGCAAGGTGGCATGTTCCTGAGAGTTTTCATCCCCTGGCATATAATTCCGCAACACCTTTTTCACATGAAAGCCATTGCTCAATTGAAAGGTCAATACCGGGTCATATATCTCCTTCATTTTTACTTTCTCAATGTACTCTCGCGGCAAAAGTTTCTTGGAATATTTCTTATAGTTGGGAATTCGCCCGCCAAAGATTATCGCTTTAAGATTCAGCTTCTCACAGAGGTCCTTGCGGGCATCATAAAGCCTTCTCCCCAATCTCAAACCACGATAATCCGGATGAATAAATATCTCGATTCCATAAAGAACGGTTCCGTCAGGATCATGGGTGTCGAAAGTGTAATTGCCGGTGATCTGCTTATAAGTGTGGTTGTCATCAAATAAATTGTAATTGACAATGAGCGAAAGCGCGCAGCCAACCACTTTGTTGTCGGCAAGAACAACAATTTGTCCGGCTGGAAATTTATCCAGCAATGCCTGGATGTGATGCTCTTTCCAATACATCCCCATCTCCGGGTAGGCTTTCTTCATAGACTCCATCAACTCCATATAATCGGAGATCTTCAGATTTCTCAGCACAACTTTTCTGACACGTTTTTTATCCGTCATAAATGATTACTTGGTTAAAAGGTTAGCAATTTTCGCGAAAAGCGAACGCTACAGTATAAGAAAAAAATTGGAAAGGAACAAATTGCATCCGTGAAGAAATGGATGCGATGAGGTTCCTTTATTTTTGTTTCCCTTGAATTTACTTTCAACAAAAAAGGGAAGGACTGTTCTTGTTACTGCACTCTATCTGAGTGAAGGCGCGCCAATCGGATTTATTTGGTGGGCGATGCCGACACTGCTCAGAAAAGAAGATGTGCCGATCGAACAAATCACTTCGCTTGTTGCCCTGCTGGTATTGCCTTGGGTTTTCAAATTTCTCTGGGCGCCTTTGGTTGATTCACTGCGAAGTGATTCAATCGGATTTAAGCATTGGATAGCAGGCACTCAAATATTCATGGCGCTGACACTGGTTCCCCTCCTGTTTATTTCACCTGAAGAAAATTTTGCGTTATGGGGAGCCTTTCTTTTTCTTCATTCCTTTTCTGCCGCAACTCAGGATGTCGCCATTGATGCGCTTGTAATAAATGAAGTTGCTTACAAGGAGAGAGGAATGTTGAATGGTTTCATGCAGGCAGGCATGCTGACAGGTCGTAGCATCTTTGGAGGTGGTACAATTGCAATCGCGTCAACACTCGGATTAAATGCCGTTTTGACCTTATTGATTGCGGTTATTTCTATCACCATGTTCCTACTGATTTTCGTGAAGGAGCCTGCGTATAAATTAAAAAAAGACCGGTTGCAAAATTTCTGGAACAACCTGTCGGGAAGCTTCACTAAAACGCACACCTGGCTCGGAGTGGCGTTTGCCCTGATCGCTGCTGCAGCTTTTGAATCGGCAGGGGCGCTGGCTGGACCATTTCTTGTTGACAAAGAAGTAGATGAGAAAATGATCGGACTTTTCTTCAGCGTACTCGTTGTGGGGGCAATGCTGACCGGAGGATTAATTGGCGGTTACCTCTCTGACCGGCTGAGCAGGAAAAAATCGGTCGGTGTTTTTCTTATTGGTTTTGTGTTAATAATTCTTTCGATAGCGGTTGCTGATGAATACTTATCGCTTGCTGCGGGTTGGTTCTTAGGGTTGTTTACCCTGATGTATTTTTTTGTGGGTTTGTTTACATCATCTTCGTATGCCTTATTCATGGACATTACCAATCCAAGAATAGGAGGCACGCAATTCAGCAGCTATATGGCGGCAACAAACGGTTGCGAATCGTGGTCAGTGTGGGTCGCGGGCGGAGTTACTGAGCGTGCCGGCTATGCCGCAGCATTTGCGCTAATGTCGGTTGTCTCACTTAGCAGCCTGATCATTTTAAAGCGTATTAAGCGAATTGAAGCAGAATAGCTAAATCCACCTCTTCTTCTTATAAAATAGTAGAGCATGATGGAAGCGACAACAATCATCACACCCCACATCACGAAATAGCTATACCGATCTGTTCCTTCTGTTTTTTGAGAAATCTTGCCACAGCGTCTTAATTATACCAAACACCTGCCGAGTAAACAAATCCTCAACACCGTGTAATCAAAAATGTTATTTTAAATGCCTGAAGTTTTAAAAATCATGAAAGACTTCTTTCTGAATCTCAATCTCGACCTCAACAAGATATTGAGCTTTGAGATATTTCATTTCAAGGATTACAGGCTTACTGTATTCGGGCTGGTTTCGATAGCCCTGATTTTTGTCGTTACCTACTTATTGGTGTGGCTTGTGAAAAAAGCCCTCGAGCGGCAATGGCGCTTTAAAAAAATTGACGATGGCAGCCAGTATGCTCTTTTCCAAATAATCAAATACACGATGTGGACGATCGCCATCGTGATCGCCATGGAATCTGCCGGGATCAAAATCACCATCTTGCTTGCCGGCTCCGCAGCATTGCTTGTTGGCCTTGGCCTTGGCCTTCAGCAAACATTCAATGATTTCGTTTCCGGAATAATTCTCTTGCTGGAAGGGAGCATTAAAGTACAGGACGTGATCCAGATTGACAACGAGGTGGTTCGGGTGATTGAAATCAGCCTGAGGGTATCAAAGGTTCGAACCAGAGATGATATTATAATGATCGTTCCAAACTCAAAGATTGTTAACGACAAAGTCATCAACTGGAGCCACCAGATAAAACAAACACGTTTTCGGATAAAAGTTGGCGTTGCTTATGGAAGCGATGTTGACCTTGTAAAAAAAGTTTTGGAAGACAGCGCTGCTGAACATCCCGATGTTTCAAAAGACAAGAACATTGAGGCGAGGTTAATAAACTTCGGTGATTCGTCACTTGACTTTGAGCTTTACTTCTTCTGTGATGAAATGTTTAGGGTAGAAAAAACAAATAGCGACATCAGAAGGACCATTACCAAAAAATTTCGTGAGAACAAGATTACGATACCATTCCCACAACGCGACCTGCATATCAAATCAGGTGATGTAAGTTTCAAATAACTCAGGCTTCACTTTTTTCAACTTAACAAAGCATCTTATCTTAGTTGAAGCATGCGCAAAGAAGAATTATTTAATGACCTGGTTTACACCAAATTCATCCTTTATAAAAGCCTTTTCTCCAATCTTCCCTACGAAGACATCAAAGAAATATCAACCTACCTTCCCGTATTTTCAGAGGCCTGCAAGAAAGGATTGTCGGAAGGAAACAGCCCGGGACAAATCGTAGAAAAATTTTTCAAGGAATATCAGACGCATGCTCGCAAAGGGAATGGAGACAATCTGCTTTTCAAGTTCATCCAGTTCATCGAAAGACAAGTCGTGCTTTTTGACGCGCTCGAAGACGCTTCCTTTGAGGAGTTCCACGATTTTAAAGGCAAAGGCACGCTTTCAGAATTATTTACAATGGCTTCTTCCCGCAACCTGGAAAAAGAACTTGCCGAAGAGCTTGCAAAATTCCGGTTGCGCCTGGTGCTCACTGCCCACCCTACTCAATTTTATACCAACCAGGTTTTATCCATCATCACCGATCTCACTGAGCTTTTTAAATCAAACGACATCCCGAAGATCAACAGACTCTTGCTTCAGCTTTCAAAAACTCCCTTCTTCAAAAAAGATAAACCTACTCCTTTTCAGGAAGCTGAGCGCCTCACCTGGTATCTCCGCAATATTTTTTATGAAGCCGTCCCTTTGATTCAGCAACATATTGCTGGTTATCTCAAATCTCAAAATGCAAAAACGAATGACATCAATCCCGTGCAGATCGGGTTTTGGCCGGGAGGTGACCGTGACGGAAATCCATTCGTCACCCATCAAACCACAAAGCAAACCGCGTTATTGCTCCGTGAGTCTGTCTTAAAATGCTATCGTCAGGATGTCAAAAAATTAAAAAGACAACTCACCTTCAGAAAGGTTGACGAGTTGATTGAAATAGTTGACCACAAGCTCTACTCGACTATTTTCACTCCCGCTAAAGCGTCCTATAAAAACCCTGAAGCTCTTTCGCGTGACCTGAAAGATATCTTACAAATACTGCAAAGCGAACATGAAGGTATTTACGCTGAAAATGTCAAATCGCTTTTGCAAAAGATCAAACTATTCGGATTTCATTTTGTGGAGCTCGATGTAAGGCAAAACAGCAAGGCACATGAAACTGCTGTTGCAGAAATTTTACAAAGCAAATCAAACGATGATTATAGTTCAGCAACAGAAACCAAGCGATTAACCCTGCTTACAAAAGCTCCGGTAAATATTAAAACCAAACTCTCGGACAGCACCAACGAAACTTTGGAAACCATCCGGAGCATCAGGGAAATTCAGCAACAGAACGGGGAGAATGCTTTGCACCGATACATTATCAGCAACTGCAGTGATGTCAGCGATATGGCTGAAGTAATGTTCTTGTTTCACACGGCCGGATGGAAGGCTCCGGTAAATATTGACATTATTCCGCTGTTTGAATCTGTGAATGATCTTAGCAGGTCAGGTGAAACCATGCAGAAGCTTTATGCAGACAAGAGCTATCGGAATCATCTGCGCAACCGGGGAAATAAGCAAATTGTGATGCTCGGTTTTTCTGATGGCACTAAAGACGGAGGATATCTTACCGCCAACTGGGGAATTTACAAAGCCAAACAGGCCTTAACCAAAGTATCACGTAATGCCGGAATTCAAGTTGCATTTTTTGACGGAAGAGGCGGGCCTGCCGCGCGTGGCGGAGGAAAAGCTCACCTCTTTTATTCCTCGATGGATAGCAGCATCTCGATGGATGAAATCCAACTCACCATCCAGGGACAAACCATCAGCGCCAACTACGGGATCAAAGAATCGGCAATATTCAACATGGAGCAATTGCTTCATGGTGGCATCAGCGGGAAACTCCTATTTGCCGATCAAAATAAATTGGACAGCGAGCAAGTGAACCTTCTTGACAAACTTTCTGACATAAGCTACAAGTCCTATTCCGATTTAAAGAATGATAAGTTGTTTTTAAGCTATCTGGAAAATTTCAGCCCGATCAAATATCTCGGCAGCGCAAACATTGCAAGCCGTCCGGCTTCAAGGAAATCGGGCAAACTAAGATATGAGGATCTTCGGGCAATAACTTTCGTTGGTGCATGGTACCAGATCAAGCAAAACGTGCCCGGCTTTTACGGATTGGGCTCGGCCTTGAAAAAAATGAAAGAAACGGGGAAACTGGAAGACGTGAAAGCATTGTACGGTGATTCGCTGTTTTTTAAAGCGCTGATAGATAATTGCATGATGGCCCTGACGAAAACAAATTTCTCCCTGACACAACATCTTCGTGATAATAAAAAGTATGAAAGGCTTTGGAAAAAAATCCATAACGAATACCAAACTTGTGTTGAAATGCTAAAGGCCATCACCGGAATGGATGATCTCATGGAAAACGAGCCCATCGGTTACAAGTCCATTACGATTC
>CAYOYI010000219.1:0-6533 GCA_964408105.1 uncultured Chitinophagaceae bacterium
GGTGGCAAAGTTTATGAAGCACATAGTTTGAAGCCAGGATGGAACGGTACACATGACGGTAAAGAACTACAGCCCGGAGTTTTCATCTATCGTGTCACGGGTCAATTTCTGGATGGAACTTCCTATGATAAAGTTGGCAGCGTGACATTGGTAAAATAGCCTTGTCGCCCCATCTTAAAATTCTTTAAAGAAAGTTTTTCTCCTCCCTTTTTTATCCATTAAAAGTGTCTATCTTCGCAGCGATTTTGAAAAAAAGAGTTTCAAAGTCGGTTTAAAACGTCATAAGTCATTGATTTCTAAAGATTTTCCTACAGGTTTTGTTAAAAAAAGCGCCTGTTTTGTTATTGCCTTAATTTCTTTTCTTCCTTTTAATTCTTTTGCCGCATCATCATCCGAAGATTCAGGAGAATTCAATGCTTCTGAATTGATCGCTCATCACATAAGTGACGATTACCAGTTTCACATCGTTGGCGATTTGCATCTGCCGCTTCCCGTGATACTTTATTCGAAAATTGACGGGCTGGCTGTTTTTCTTTCCAGTAAATTTCATGGCCCGGATCATAGCAGCGTTCCTTACAAAGGATATACCTATGATCATGGGCACATTATGCGTGAAGACGGAGGCAATTTTTACAATCTTTCTATCACGAAGAATGTTTTCAGCATGTTGCTGGTGGTGGCGCTGATGGTTTGGTTGTTTGTTGCGGTTGCGAATGCTTATAAGAAGCGCGAAGGTCAGGCTCCGAGCGGTTTGCAATCTTTCATGGAGCCGATCATCATTTTCATTCGTGATGAAGTAGTAAAGCCTTCTATTGGGGAAAAGAAATACAAGAAGTATTTACCCTATATGCTCACGTTGTTCTTCTTCATTTGGATCACCAATCTGCTTGGGTTGATACCTGTATTCCCGGGGTCTGCCAACGTTACCGGTAACATCGCTGTTACGTTCACACTGGCTGCACTTTCTCTTCTGCTTATTAATCTTAGCGGCAACAAACATTATTGGGGTCACCTGTTCAATCCTCCGGGTGTTCCGGCTTTTGTAAAGCCAATTCTGATTCCAATCGAGTTGGTTGGGGTGCTCGCCAAGCCTTTTGCATTGATGATTCGTCTTTTCGCAAATATTGCTGCAGGCCACATTGTGTTGCTGAGTATTATGAGCTTGATATTTATTCTTGGTCCGAAGATTGGAACTGCCGGGTCTTTGGGAGTAGGCTTTGGAGTTGTGGCGTTCACGATTTTTATGTATCTGATAAAGTTATTTGTTGCTGCGTTGCAGGCATATATCTTTACTTTTTTGACAGCATTGTTCATCGGGCAGGCGGTGGAAGAACCTGCACATCACTAATGGAATTTATTATTTAACCATAAACCAATCTTTCAAAATGTTATTATCAACCATTTTACTGGCACTTGAAACTGTAGGCCCCATTGGAGCGGGTATCGGAGTAGGACTGGTCGTATTAGGAACCGGTCTTGGAATCGGCAAAATTGGCGGCAGCGCTGCTGAAGCTATCGCCCGTCAGCCTGAAGCAGGTGGCGACATCCGTACTGCAGCTATCATCTTCGCAGCGCTTATCGAAGGTGTTGCGTTGTTCGGTGCGGTTATCTGTTTTCTTGCGCTGGGATAAGGTTAACAGTTATAAGTTATGGTTAGTCGGAGGAATCCCTTTCGGTTAACGCTTAACCATTAACATTTAACTTTTTACAAATCATCAGACATGCAAAATTTATTAAATCCCGATCCCGGACTGATCATCTGGACGCTCATTGCTTTCGGTGCGGTATTCTTCATTCTGAAGAAATATGCCTGGAAGCCGATCCTGACCGCCCTTGATGAAAGGGAGAAATCCATTTCAAATTCTTTGCAACAGGCCGAAAAAGCCCGTGAAGAAATGGCAAAACTGAAGTCCGACAATGAAAAGATCCTTGCGGAAGCTAAGGAGGAGCGTGCCAAGATCTTAAAGGAAGCCCGGGATGTCAGTGATAAGCTCATCAATGATGCCAAAGAAAAGGCAAAGGATGAGGCGCAAAAGATCGTTGCAAACGCCAAAGTGGAAATTGAGAATCAGAAAATGGCAGCCTTGATTGATGTTAAAAACCAGGTTGGGAAAATGGCTGTAGACGTTTCAGAAAAAATCCTCAAGCGCGAGTTGAAAGATAAGCAGGCGCACAGCGATTATGTTGCCGGGCTGGTAAACGAAATGAAATTAAATTGAAAATGTTTACACATTTACGGTTTCCATGTTTACAGTTGTTGGAATTCCCATCGGTAAATAGTAACCGTAAACAGGTAAACGGTAAACCGTAAACCCAACTATGTCTGCAATAAAACTTGCTTCCCGCTACGCTAAATCGCTGCTTGACTTTGCTGTTGAGCAGGGAAAGCTGGAAGAAGTGCGCAATGACCAGCTTTATTTGCAGCAGGTGATTCGGATGAGCAAGGAGTTTGACATGTTGCTCGAAAATCCCCTGATACAGGCGGATAAAAAGCTCAAGGCGTTAAAATCAGTTGTCGGGGATAAAGTCGGTCAGATCACTTTGTCATTTCTGACTTTGCTGATAAGGAAAAACCGCGAGGTGTTCCTTAAAGAAATGGTGGAAAGCTTTCTTCATCAGTATGACGAATACAAGCACATCACACCGGTGAAGATCATCTCAGCCGCGCCTTTGGACAAAAATGAAATTGACCATTTGCTCAGCAAGTTAAAGCAGCAGGCAAAATTGGAGGAGATAAGGCTTTCAACTGAAGTGGATGAAAGCTTGATAGGAGGTTTTGTATTGCAATATGGCGACAAGCAATATGATGCAAGTGTTTCGAAGAATATAGGAATCGCCAGAAAGGGTCTGGAAGATAATGAGTATCTCAAAAAATTACGTTAACAGAATCAAAACGATTTAAACAATGGTAGAAGTAAAAGCTGATGAAATCTCTGCAATACTGCGGGCGCAGTTATCAGGATTCAAATCAGAAGCCGAACTCGAGGAAGTAGGTACGGTACTCGAGGTTGGTGACGGTATCGCCCGTGTTTATGGATTAACAAAAGCACAGGCAGGGGAGTTGGTGGAATTTGAAAATGGCGTGAAAGCCATCGCGCTCAACCTTGAAGAAGACAACGTGGGTGTGGTATTGATGGGTAGCTCGCAGGAGATCAAGGAGGGCGACACCGTTCGCAGAACCGGGGTTATCGCATCCATTAAGGTAGGGGAAGGAATGATGGGAAGAGTGGTGAATACGCTCGGGCAGCCGATTGACGGTAAAGGCCCGATCACCGGTGAGTTGTACGAGATGCCTTTGGAAAGAAAGGCACCGGGTGTTATCTATCGTCAGCCGGTAAAAGAACCGCTTCAAACGGGTATTAAGGCAATTGATGCCATGATCCCTGTTGGCCGCGGTCAGCGCGAGTTGATCATTGGTGACAGACAGACTGGTAAGACAGCCATTGCTATTGATACCATCATCAATCAAAAAGAATTTTACGATAAAGGACAGCCGGTTTATTGCATCTACGTTGCCTGCGGACAGAAGGCGTCCACCGTAGCAAACGTTGCAAAAACACTGGAAGATTACGGTGCAATGCCATATACAATCATTGTGGCTGCAACAGCATCTGATCCGGCTCCGTTGCAGGTATATGCTCCGTTTGCCGGCTGTGCGATCGGTGAATATATTCGTGACACGGGTCGTGCTGCATTGATTATTTATGATGATTTGTCAAAGCAGGCTGTTGCTTATCGAGAAGTTTCTCTCCTGCTGAAAAGGCCTCCGGGACGTGAAGCTTATCCCGGTGACGTGTTCTACTTACACTCGCGCCTGTTAGAGCGCGCGGCAAAGGTTATTGAAAAGGACGATGTCGCTAAGAATATGAATGACCTTCCTGATGTGTTGAAGCCTATCGTCAAAGGAGGAGGTTCGCTGACGGCATTACCTATTATTGAAACTCAGGCTGGTGACGTATCAGCATACATTCCAACAAATGTTATCTCCATCACGGACGGCCAGATATTTTTGGAAACGAACCTGTTCAACTCCGGTGTTCGTCCTGCCATCAACGTAGGTATTTCAGTGTCACGTGTAGGTGGTAACGCACAGATCAAATCCATGAAGAAGGTTGCCGGTACGCTGAAGCTTGACCAGGCTCAGTATCGTGAGTTGGAAGCGTTCTCGAAATTCGGTTCCGACCTTGATCCGGCAACAAAAGCGGTACTTGATAAAGGAGCCCGTAACGTGGAGATTCTGAAACAGAACCTGCATTCACCGATGCCGGTAGAAAACCAGATAGCGATTATTTATTGCGGAACAAAAGGCTTGCTCGGCAAAGTGCCCGTGAATAAGATCAAGGAATTTGAAGTAGAGTTTCATAACCAATTACAAGCTCGGTTCCGCAAGGAACTTGATTCATTGCGTGCAGGCGAGTTTAAAGACGAAGTGATAAAACAGATTGAGGGATTAGCGAAGGAATTAGCAGATAAGTTTTCTAAGTAAGAAAAATGCCAGGCGGTAAGTTAAAAGAAGTAAGAACCAGAATCCAGTCGGTTATCTCAACTCAGCAGATCACCAAGGCCATGAAGATGGTCTCTGCTGCGAAACTGAGAAGGGCACAGGATGCTATTACTCAAATGCGCCCCTATTCAGGCAAGCTTACGGAGATGCTGAACAATATTATTTCCGGGAGCGAAGGGGATATGGAAATTGGTTATGCCAAGTCGCGCGAAGTAAAAAGCGTCCTTATCGTTCTGATTACTTCAGATAAAGGTTTGTGCGGAGGGTTCAACTCGAACCTCATCAAGATGACACGCTCCATACTTCAGGAAAAATATAAGGAACATGCTAAGCAGGGAAAAGTGGAGATCATGACTATAGGGAACAAAGGCTACACTTATTTCAAGCGTGAGCCTTATCCCATAAATAAAGATTTTCTGGGATTGTTCACGCAACTCGCATTTGAGAATGTTGCGAAGGCTGCCGATTATGCCATGGAAGGGTTCCTGAGCGGGAAATATGATCGGGTGGAATTTGTTTACAGCAAGTTCAAAAACGCAGCTACGCAGATATTTACCAATGAGCAGTTCCTGCCGATCCCAAAAGCAGAGCCTTCCGAAGAATCGACAAAGAAGAAAGTTCCTGATTTTATTTACGAGCCCGATAAGAAACAGATCGTAGAATATCTTGTTCCTAAAATTCTGAAAACGCAATTCTACAAAGCAATTCTTGACAATAATGCGTCCGAGCATGGAGCCCGAATGACAGCAATGGACAAGGCTTCTGATAACGCAAACGAACTATTGCGTGACCTTAAGATCTCTTACAATCGAGCGCGCCAGGCAGCTATCACTACCGAGCTTACCGAAATCGTGAGCGGTGCAGCTGCACTGGAGGGGAATTAAACGATCGGGATTACCCCAAATTAAATATTTTTAACACCCCAAAAACGGCTTGGTTTGTAGCTTTGCCGTTTAAAAAATTGGGAACTTCAGAAGGTATTTGCAGAGCATGGTCCGGTTTGAAAACAGCGAATATTTATATCTCCTCATCTTAGCGATTCCGCTAATCATTATTTTTTTACTGTTTACTTATTGGAGGAAGAAAGCAATTTCCAGACTTGGAGAGGGAGTGCTTATCTCTCGCTTGATGCCGGGTAAGCCGACCGCTAAGCACCAGGTTAAATTCATACTGCTGCTGCTTGCTTTTGCTGCAATTACAATTGCTTTGGCAAATCCACAGATAGGAACGAAATATGAAAAGGTGAAAAGACAGGGAATTGATGTGATCGTTGCGCTGGATGTCTCCACAAGTATGCTGGCCGAAGATGTTAAGCCAAATAGATTGGAACGCGCTAAACTATTGGTGTCGAGATTGATTGACAAAATGCAGAATGATCGTATCGGGTTGATCGTATTTGCTGGTAATGCATACCTGCAAATGCCCTTGACAATTGACCATTCGGCAGGAAAATTATTTCTGAATACAGTCAACACTGGAATGGTTCCAACACAAGGAACTGCAATTGCCGATGCCATAGAGCTTGCAATACAAGCTTTCGGGACGGATGAGAAAAAATATAAGTCGCTTATCATCATAACTGATGGTGAAGATCACGAAGAAGACCCGTTGAAGGCAATTGAGGACGCTACCGAACAGGGCATCGTTATTCATTGTATAGGAGTTGGCTCTCCCCAAGGAACGCCAATTCCGCAATACAAGAACAATGTGCAAATCGACTTTAAGCGCGATCAATCCGGGAATATCGTGCTGAGCAAGTTGAACGAAACGATCTTGCAGCAGCTTGCGGTGAAAGGTAATGGAGAATACATCAGGCTTTCATCAGGCAGTGACGATCTGAACAGATTATTCAGCGCCATTTCCTCAATGGAGAAAAAAGAGATCGAGGAAAGAGTTTTTACCGATTACGAAGACCAGTTCCAGTATCTCATTGCCTTCGCCATGCTTCTGTTAACTTTGGAATTCTTCATTTCCGAGAGGAGAAGCTATTTGTTTTCCGACTGGAAAATATTTCAAACCGCCAATAAAA
>CAYOYI010000219.1:6543-6945 GCA_964408105.1 uncultured Chitinophagaceae bacterium
AAATGAGGCTCATTTTACTGATAGGATTTCTTTGGCTTACCGTTCAGGCATTTGCGCAAAAGGAACGTGGCTATGTTCGCAGTGGCAACCAGCGGTATATTGAAGGCAAGTGGGATGAAGCTGAAATAGAGTACAACAGGGCGCTTGACGTAAAAAACAACCTAACTGAAGGAGTCTTTAATCTTGGCAATGTTGCGTACCAAAAGCAAGATCTTCAGAAAGCACAGGAACAGTTTGAAACTGCGGCAGCCATAGCGAAGGACAATCCAACTAAAGCAAAAGCCTATCACAACCTTGGAAATACGCTTCTTCAGGCGCAGCAATATGAAAAGAGCATCGAGGCCTACAAGAATGCACTTCGTTTGAATCCGTCCGATATGGACACGAAGTACAATCTTGCCT
>CAYOYI010000220.1:0-3344 GCA_964408105.1 uncultured Chitinophagaceae bacterium
TTTTGACCTCAGCCTGACTTGCGAAACTCCTCCAGCAGGAGAATGCAGTGCTCCAGGTAAATTGATAGCAGATACTATCCCTCCTACCCTTGACACCATTAAAGTTTCCGGCTATAGCGGTGTTATCAGCGATTTAGATGTCTCCGTACTTATCAACCACTCCTATACGGGCGATCTGACGATAGAATTAACAAGTCCGCTTGGAACTACAGTAAACCTTTTTATTGAATGTTTCGGTGATACCGCGATTGACATAACTTTTGATGATGAGGGAGCGGATCCTCCATGCAGCTTAGGCCCTCCATTTTATCCGCCTGCCGGAAACCTTTCTGATTTTGACGGGGAGGATCCTAATGGCGATTGGGTGATCCGTATAACAGATAACTACTTTGATGATGAAGGCACTTTGGATGAGTGGTGTCTGACAATAACAACAGGAGAATGCGGCACCCCTGAAAACTGTGATGATGCGAATGCCTGCACTATTGATGAATGTAACAATGCCGTATGTGAATATTTTGACATAGACTGCAATGACGGAGATGCTTGTACATTAGATAGCTGTGATGCTTCAATAGGCTGTTTTTACAATGATGTGGATTGCAGCGATAATAACGAATGCACTATTGACAATTGTGAATTTGAAGGGGGCTGTTATTATGAGAACGTGGACTGCAATGACAACAGCGTTTGTACGCTAGACAGCTGCGATGCTGCAACAGGTTGCTTTTACACTGATGTTGATTGTAACGATAACGATGCCTGCACACTCGATAGCTGCGATGCAGTCAACGGTTGTTTCTATACCGATGTGGATTGTAACGACAATGATGCCTGCACACTCGATAGCTGCGATGCTGCAACGGGCTGTTTCTATACTGATGTGAATTGTAACGACAATAATGCCTGCACACTCGATAGCTGCGATGCAGTCAACGGTTGTTTCTATACCGATGTGGATTGTAACGACAATGATGCCTGCACACTCGATAGCTGCGATGTGTCAACGGGCTGCTTCTACACCGATGTCAATTGTGATGACAGCGATGCTTGCACGCTCGACAGCTGTGATGCCATCAATGGCTGCTTCTACACAGATGTTGACTGTGATGACAGTGATGCTTGTACACTCGATAGCTGCGATGTGTCAACAGGCTGTTTCTACACCGATGTGGTTTGTGATGATGGCAACGTTTGCAACGGCCTTGAAACCTGCGATAAGGATTTAGGTTGTGTTCCGGGGACTCCCTTGTCTTGTAACGATGGCGACCTATGCAATGGGTTGGAAACATGTGATCCTGTCTCCGGTTGTCAGCCTGGCACTCAGCTTATTTGTGACGACAGCGATGCTTGCAACGGTTTAGAAAGCTGCGACCCCATTCAGGGCTGCTTGCCGGGTACTCCGCCAAACTGTGCTGACACCGATACCTGCACAATTGACCAATGCGACCCGCTATCAGGATGTTTTACAACAACCAACCCGAATTGCGTTAACCCATGCGACACGCTGGATTGCAGTGACAACAACGCCTGCACCGCTGACACCTGCACGGTTGCTTCAGGATGTATTAACACCGATATTGATTGCGATGATCATAATGCGTGTACCCTTGATGGCTGTGAACCCATTAGCGGATGTACGCATACAGCTCTGAACACTGAATGTACAGCAACCGACAATGGAAGTGGAACAGCCGACCTTCCTGTAGATTGTCCTTACAATGGAAGAATGGAAATCATAGACGGGCTGCCAACGGGACAAACAATCGAATCACCAGTACGGCTCACGAATTTCCAAAACCGGATTATATCACCCGGTGGCACATTGGGCGGACAGGCGATCCAGGTTGAAACGGAGATAGTCATGCTGTCGCTTACAGGCACAGGTGGATTGTCATTTAATAAAACAGTATCATTACCCGCAACGATGGTGATTCACACCGCGCCACGAACACCCGGAGATTCTATACAGCCATTTGATACCGATCTCTTCCAGTTGCAGGGGCAAATCGTGGGCGACCCGGATTTCGATTTGCTTAGAATTACAGCCGGCACCAATTTCGGACTGCCAAGCCCGGGACACACCACGCTTACCAAAACCGGAAGCGATTGGCGGGTAGAAAGCTTCTTTGATATTACTTACCGGATTGATTTCGTTGGCAATCCGGGCGGGCCGCTTGCAGGAATGTCAGGCTCTACAACAGGAACTTACCGCTTCTCTCTGAACGAGCCTGCCTGTGACGACTCCAATCCATGCACCAACGATTTCTGTGAGAATGGCTCCTGTCAGCATTCACCTGTAAATTGCGATGATAACGACCTATGCACGTTTGATTTCTGTGTTGATGCCGAATGTATCCATCTGCCGATTAATTGTGATGACGGCAATGCCTGCACGCTCGATAGTTGCGATGCCTCATCAGGTTGCTTCTACACCGATGTCAATTGTGATGACAGCGATGCTTGCACGCTCGATAGCTGCGATGCTGCAACGGGATGTTTCTACACCGATGTCAATTGTGATGATAATGACGCCTGTACGCTTGACAGTTGCGATGATCTGACCGGCTGCTTCTACACTGATGTAAATTGCGATGACAACAGTGTTTGCACCCTCGATAGCTGTGATGAAGCAACCGGATGTTTCTACACCGATGTTACCTGCACTGATAGTGATCTCTGCACTATTGACACTTGTGATGATAATACCGGATGCTTCTTCCCTGACAAGGATTGCAGCGATGGCGATCTCTGCACCATTGATAAGTGCAATGACCAGGGCGATTGCGAACATGCGGATGTGCAATGCAGCGATACAGATTTATGTACAACCGATTTCTGCGACAGCCTCACCGGAACCTGCGTTTTTGATCCGCTCGATTGCGAGGATAATAATGCCTGTACGGTTGATTACTGCGAAAACGGTGAATGTTTCGATTCGGCTTTGGTTTGCATTCAGGATGCTAACCTTTGCACGATTGAAACATGCGATTCTATTTCAGGCTGTATTTCTATACCCGTAATTTGTGATGACTCCAGCGCCTGCACACTTGATTTATGCTTTGACAACAACTGTGTTTATCAGCCGATTGACTGCAATGATGGCGATGCCTGCACACTTGATAGCTGCGATGCTTCAACGGGCTGTTTCTATACTGATGTAAACTGCGATGACAGTGATGCCTGCACACTTGATAGCTGTGATGCCTCATCAGGTTGCTTCTATACCGATGTCAATTGTGATGACAGTGATGCTTGCACCCTCGATAGCTGTGATGCAGTCAATGGTTGTTTCTATACTGATGTAAACTGCGATGACAGTGATGCCTGCACACTTGATAGCT
>CAYOYI010000220.1:3444-3600 GCA_964408105.1 uncultured Chitinophagaceae bacterium
GTGATGCCTCATCAGGTTGCTTCTATACCGATGTCAATTGTGATGACAATGATGCTTGCACCCTCGATAGCTGTGATGCAGTCAATGGTTGCTTCTACACCGATGTGGATTGTAACGACAATGATCCATGTACGTTCGATGAGTGTATTGGCGGAA
>CAYOYI010000220.1:3700-6873 GCA_964408105.1 uncultured Chitinophagaceae bacterium
GCTCAAACCTGAACTGTTCTTACACCGATGTGGATTGCAATGACAACGATGCCTGTACGCTCGATAGTTGCGATGCGTTAACGGGTTGCTTCTACACCGATGTGGATTGTAACGACAACGATGCATGCACTCTTGATAGCTGCGAAGCAGTCAATGGTTGTTTCTATACCGATGTGGATTGTAATGATAACGATGCTTGTACGCTCGACAGCTGTGATGCTACAAATGGATGTTTCTATACCGCAGTGGTCTGTGATGATAACGACTTATGCACGAATGACACATGTGAATCACAATTTGGTTGTATATATACCCCGATCAGTTGCGATGACGGAGATTCATGTACGATAGACAAGTGCGAGCTTGGGGTTTGTATAAACGCTCCTATAATATGCAATGATGGCGACACCTGCACGATTGATACCTGCATTGGCGGTGTCTGTCATTTCCTGCCGGTGGTTTGTGATGATAATAGCGCTTGCACCAACGATTCATGCGGACCGAATGGATGCTTCTTTACCCCGATAATATGCTTTGATGGCAACGAGTGTACTAATGATGCTTGCGATCCTCTTATCGGCTGCATTTTCACTGCTAAAGATTGCGATGATGGCGACACATGCACGGTTGACTCATGTGATCCGCTTATCGGATGTATTAATGAGCAAATTTTAGGTTGTGGCGATCCGTGTGACGGAATTGACTGCGATGACAACGAATTCTGCACCCTGGATTTCTGTGACAACGGAACCTGCATTCATGTGTGTGAATCCAATTCTGCCCACGAATTGCTCTGGCAAAAAGCATTAGGTGGCAGTAGTGATGACGAAGCACATTCAATTTATCAAACCAATGACGGAGGATATATTGTAGCCGGTTATGCGCGTTCAAATAACGGTGACGTAAGCGGTAATCATGGAGAGCAGGATTTCTGGATTACACGTTTGGATGCCTTTGGAAATATTATCTGGCAACGCGCTTTGGGAGGGGATAAGAGTGAAAGTGCTAACTCAATTCAGCAAACAAGTGATGGTGGTTACATTATTGCCGGCAATACCAAATCAAATAATGGAGATGTGTCAGGTAATCACGGTGGTGAAGACTTCTGGGTTGTCAGGATTGATGCCTCAGGAAATATAGAATGGCAAAAAGCCTATGGAGGCGACAATGCTGAAGTGGCTAATTCGGTTCAGCAAACTTCAGATGGAGGTTATATAGTGGCAGGTTGGACTTCATCCAATAAGTTTGATGTCTCTGGTAATCACGGTGGCAGCGACTATTGGGTTATAAAACTTGATTCAACCGGAACCTTGATCTGGCAAAAAGCCCTTGGAGGAACGAAGAGCGATAAGGCATCATCCGTAAGGCAAACCAATGACGGAGGTTACATTATAGCAGGGTATTCAGATTCCGATAACGGTGATGTTTCCGGCAACAATGGCAACAAAGACTATTGGGTTGTCAAATTGAATGCAGCTGGTAATTTGATGTGGCAGAGGAACTTTGGTGGTAGCAAAGAGGATAATGCTTCTGCAGTTCAACAAACATCTGACGGAGGGTACATCGTTGCAGGAACATCTAAATCCGATGATGGTGATGTTTCGGGAAATAACGGTAATGATGACTTCTGGGTGATAAAACTTGATGCTAACGGTAACCTTGTTTGGCAAAAGAATTTTGGTGGCTCCAAAGAAGACAATGCGTACTCAATAGATGAAACTACCGATGGAGGCTTTGTAGTATCAGGCAGTTCAAAATCAAATGATGGTGACGCATCAGGAAATAATGGAGACAAAGATTTTTGGGTGCTGCGACTTGACGGGTTAGGTAATTTGCTTTGGCAGGAAATGTATGGTGGCGACAAAAACGATGAAGCATATTCAGTACAGCAAACCAGTGACGAAGGCTTCGTAATTGCCGGAGTAGCAAATTCTCATAATACCGGAGATGTCACCGGCCATCATTCAAGTGGAGATTTCTGGATTGTAAGGCTTGCCGCAGATCGAATTTGCCAACCGTCCACAACGGTTGAGATGGCTATATGTCCGGGAGAAGGAATTATAATTGCTGGTACTCTGCGCACAACTGCTGGTGTATACATGGATACGCTATCCACAACCTTAGGATGTGATAGCATAGTAACGGTCATATTGACTGTCAGCGATTGTGATGACGGAGACCTTTGTACTCAGGATATATGTTCAAATGGTGTCTGCTCTTATGCTCCGGTAAGTTGTGATGACGGGGATATTTGCACCAATGATACTTGTGATCCTCAGACCGGTTGCGTTCATACTGCAGTGGATTGCGATGATGACGATCCATGCACTTTAGATCTTTGCAACGCGAATGGTAATTGTGAGCATAACGAAATTCCGGATTGCAGGTGCGACCTTTTCAGCGTTTCAATTGAACAAGGAACACTTCCGGTATGGTGTCAGGGGCATGCTTTAAAACTGATATCGAGACTACTGGAAGAAGAAGGCATTTTCTATTCATGGTCAACCGGTGATACGACCCAAAGTATAATGGTTTCTGCGGCAGGAACATACTCAGTAACTGCTACAGATGAGCATGGATGCACCGCTACTTCATCATTTCTAATAGCCGATGACGTGTTTAATCAATTGTTTGCGAGCTACGTAATTCTTGCGGAAAAAGAGGTTCACCTGCACAAAAACACGGTATTCAGCGGTGGTGTTGGAGCCAGAGATAACCATGGTAAGATCAGGTTACATGACGCAACTACGGTTACTGCACCAGGCACTTTTGTTAAGGCGGATGATATTGACTTGAACGGTGGCAGCACGGCAACTGTGCAAGTAAATACACCCGCAAACGTTGGTCTACCACCGTTTGAATTCAACACTCAGTGCAAGGATGGACAAAGTATTAACATAAAGGATAACAGTATTATAACGTTAACAGGAGCATTATACAATGGAATAACGATAGGAAAGAACTGTGAGGTAACCTTTACCCAGCCTATAATAAATGCCGAGAATATCTATACAAAAGAGAACACCACGATCAAATTTGCTGCGCCTTGTGTAAAAATGCGGTTGTGCAAGAAGATGCAGTTAGGAAAAAACAACCTCTTTAATCCTGACGCCAAGGATGTGGTGGTGTTTGTTGAGGAGGACGTGACTATAAATGAAGGTTGTACCGTGATT
>CAYOYI010000221.1:0-6826 GCA_964408105.1 uncultured Chitinophagaceae bacterium
GACTGGATTGTTGCTCGGCAGCTTTACGGCACTCCCGGTATTGCAGAGGTTAACAGCTTTGGCGGTCAGCTAAAACAATATGAGGTTGCTGTGAATCCCGACAGGTTGATTGCAATGAATATTTCCATACCAGAAATTTTCACGGCTCTCGAAAAGAATAACGAAAACACGGGAGGAGCATACATTGACAAAAAACCAAACGCTTACTTCATTCGCGGGGTTGGCTTGGTTAGTTCCTTCGATGATGTGCGCAACATTGTAGTAAAAAGCAATCCAAACGGTATTCCGATTCTGATAAAGGATGTGGCGGAAGTACGCTTAGGCAGTGCCGTGCGATATGGCGCATTGACTTACAACGGTGAGGTGGACGCAGTGGGCGGTGTGGTGATGATGCTGAAAGGCGCGAACAGTGCAGACGTAGTGAACCGCATCAAGGCAAAAATGCCAACTATTCAAAAGTCGTTGCCCGATGATGTGGTAATCGAACCCTATTTGGACAGAACCGATTTGGTGAACCGCGCAATCAAGACCGTTGAAACTAACTTAATCGAAGGTGCGCTTATTGTGATTTTCGTTCTTGTGATTTTCCTCGGCAATCTTCGCGCAGGCTTGATAGTCGCCTCTGCAATTCCGCTTTCCATGCTGTTCGCTTTGGGCATGATGAATTTGTTTGGCGTGAGCGCAAACCTGATGAGTTTAGGCGCAATTGATTTCGGGTTGATTGTGGACGGAGCGGTGATTATTGTCGAAGCCACAATGCACCATTTGGGTTTGCGCAAGTCAACAGCCCGCTTAACGCAGCGCGAGATGGACGAAGAAGTTTTTCAGTCCGCTTCTAAAATCCGCAGCAGCGCGGCATTTGGCGAAATTATCATCCTCATCGTTTACATTCCCATTCTCACGCTAATCGGCATTGAAGGGAAAATGTTTCGTCCGATGGCGCAAACGGTGAGCTTCGCCATTTTCGGTGCGCTCATTCTTTCGCTCACCTACATACCCATGATGTGCGCTTTGTTTCTTCCGAAGCAGTTATCTCACAAAGTTTCTTTCAGCGACCGCATGATGGATTTTTTCCAACGCATTTACGCTCCGCTTTTGGAAAAAGCCATTCGCTTCAAATATGCGGTAGTGGGAGTTACCACATTGCTTTTCTCGCTTTCCGTTTTTCTTTTTTTGAGGATGGGTGGTGAGTTCATTCCCACCTTGCAGGAAGGCGATTATGCTTTTCACTGCATTTTGCCGCAAGGCACATCGCTTTCGCAAAGCATTGAAACTTCTATGCAGGCATCCCGCATCATCAAACAGTTTCCTGAAGTGAAAATGGTAGTCGGAAAAACAGGCAGCGCAGAAGTGCCCACTGACCCCATGCCGCCCGAAGCAACAGACATGATGATAATCCTTAACCCGCAGGATGAGTGGCAGCGTGATATTTCTTATGATGAATTGGCGGATGAAATCATGGAGAAATTGGAAGTAATTCCGGGCGTGTTCTATGAGAAAAGCCAGCCTATCCAGATGCGCTTCAATGAGCTGATGACCGGAATCCGTCAGGATGTTGCCGTGAAAATTTTCGGTGAAAACATGGACACGCTGTTGGCTTACGCCAACAAAGTCGCGCCCATTGTGCAGTCGGTGGAAGGCACTACCGACCCAATGGTGGAGCGCGTAGCCGGACTGCCGCAGATTGCGATCAGATACAACCGCGCCCAAATAGCCAACTACGGGCTGAACATTGAAGACATCAACCACATTGTCAGCACCGCTGTTGCCGGAGGCGGGGCGGGCGTTGTGTTTGAGAACGAGCGCAAGTTTGATTTGGTTGTGCGCCTTGACAGTACGCACAGGAATAATATAGAGGATGTAAGTCATTTGTATATTCCCACCGTTAATGGAATGCAGATTCCGCTTTCGCAGGTCGCTGAAATCAAAATGGAATTGGGTCCCGCGCAAATCAGCCGCGAGGACGGCAAGCGCAGAATTGTTGTTGGCTTCAACATCAAAGGCAGGGATGTGGCAAGCGTAGTGAAAGATATTCAGCAGCAGCTTGACGAAAAAGTGAAACTCCCCGAAGGGTATTATTACACTTATGGCGGAACATTTGAAAACCTGCAAGCTGCATCCGCACGGCTGATGATTGCCGTGCCTGTCGCGCTGGCGCTCATTTTCGTGCTCCTTTATTTCACGTTCAATTCTGTGAAACAGGCAACGCTTATTTATACTGCCATTCCCATGTCGGCTATCGGTGGCGTATTCGCGCTGCTTGCGCGTGACATGCCTTTCAGCATTTCAGCAGGCGTGGGCTTCATTGCGCTTTTTGGCGTGGCGGTATTGAACGGCATCGTGCTGATTGGCACGTTCAACCAACTGAAAAAGGAAGGCGTGACCGATGTGTTGCAGCGCATCCGTGAAGGCACAAAAATTCGCTTGCGTCCCGTGCTGATGACCGCAGCGGTCGCATCGCTTGGATTTTTACCGATGGCATTATCGCGTGGAGCAGGAGCGGAAGTGCAGAAGCCTTTGGCTACGGTTGTAATTGGCGGGCTTATTTCAGCAACCTTCCTCACGCTTTTCGTTTTGCCATTGCTGTATCTTCTGTTTTCAGGAAAATCAAACAAGCAAAAGAGAACAGGCGGTAGCCCGATAGTTGCAACCGTTTCGCTGTTGTTTATTGCAAATTGCTTATTCGCTCAATCGCCCGCTTCAACTGTTCCCATTCCTCTCACCGTTCAGCAAGCCGTTGATTCCGCTTTGAAAAACAATTTGCATTTGCAATCGGAGCAACTGAAAGTACAGTCGCAAACCAGCTTGAAAAAATCCTTTTTTGAATTGCCTAAGACCGAATTGAATTTTCAGTACGGGCAATACAACAGCATCAGCAAAGACAACGGCTTCCAGGTTTCGCAATCCATTCCCTTTCCGAGCTACTATGCTGCGAAATCAGGATTGTATAAAGCGGAAATAATAAGCAGCCAGTTGAAGCAACAGGCAACAGTGAATGAAGTGAAGGCACAGGTGCAATCGCTTTATTACCGCTTGCAGTATTTGCAAAACGCGCGAAAGCGGTTGCATTCATTGGACAGCCTGTATGATGATTTCGTGAAAGCCGCTGACCTTCGCTACCGCACGGGTGAAACCGGCTTGCTTGAAAAAACGACAGCCGAAACCAAGCGGGGCGAGTTGTCTCAACTGCTCATGCAGTATGAAGCCGAATTTGCAGTGACGTATGCCACGCTGAAAACTCTGATGAATATAGCGGAAGAATTTACCGTGAACGGCAGCAATGATTTGCAGCCCCTTGCCCCTGCCGCAACTTTCGACACTTCATTTATTGCCAACAACCCTTCACTAAAACTGCTTTATCAGAATGCGTTGATTGCCTCTCAAAATAAAAAAGTGGAAACAGCCCAAACGCTTCCCGATTTCACCGTGGGTTATTTCAACCAATCTATCATCGGCTTTCAAAATGTGGATGGCAGTGAAACCTACTTTGATTCGGGCGACAGGTTTCAGGGGTTCAATGTAGGCATAAGCGTTCCGATTACATTTTTCAGCAACGCTTCAAAAATCAAATCGCTTTCATTTCAGCAGCAGTCCTTGCAGAAAGAGGCGGACAACGCCAAACTTGTTTTGCAAACGCAGTTGGAAAATGCTTTCCGGCAATACCAACAGAATCTTGCGCAGTACAATTACTACAAGTCCCTTGCGCTGTCCAATGCAGAAACCATCATCAATACTGCGAAGGTGAGTTTTGAATATGGCGAAATCTCTTACATCGAATACATTCAGGCATTGCAGACTGCAACGGATGTACAGTTGAATTATCTGCAAAGCATTAACGGACTTAATCAATCGGTCATTAACATCAATTACTTAATCAATCAATAAATCTTAGACAAATGAAAAACATAATCATCATCATAACTTGCGTTGCAACGCTTGCGTTGCTTTCATCCTGTCATAACCACAGCGAGAATGACGGGCATAATCATGGCGAAGCTGAAGAAAGCCATGAAGGGCACGACCACGGCTCCCATGAAGATTCCCCGACTGCCACGCTCACACCTGAGCAACTGAAATCTATTGGCATTCAGTTGGGAAGAATTGAGAAAAAACAACTTACTGCTTCGCTGAAAGCTAATGGTATTTTGAAAGTTCCCAATCAAAATAAAGCAAGCGCGACTGCAATGCTTGGCGGTGTGGTGAAATCTATCTTCGTGCAGCCTGGAAGTACGGTTGCAAAAGGTCAAACCATCGCTACCATTGCCAATACTTCTTTCGTTGCGATGCAGGAAGAATTTCTTTCTGTTTCCGCAAAAGCGGAGTTGGCACAATTAGACTTTAACCGCCAGAAAGAATTGCAGGCGGGAAATGCGGGCGCATTAAAAACCTTGCAGGCTACCGAAGCTGAACTCAAATCGCTGAAAGCGCGAAAATCAAGCCTGCAAAAACAATTGGAACTGGTAGGCATCAATACCGAAACACTTTCGGATGAAAACATTCAATCTGTGGTGAGCATTGGCAGTCCGATTGCTGGTTCGGTGAGCGACATAACCGTGAATATCGGCAGCTATGTGGAAGCTAATGTCCCCGTTGCTGAAATCGTGGACAATAGCCAGTTGCATCTTGACTTGTATGTCTATGAAAAAGATTTGAGTAAACTCAAAGTCGGACAAACCATTCATTTCACGCTCACCAACAATCCCGGCAAAGAATATGATGCTGATATTTTCGGCATCAGCAACACCTTTGAATCCGGCTCAAAAGCTATTGCCGTTCACGCCAAAGTGGAAGGCGATAAAACGAATCTGATTGACGGAATGAGCATCACCGCGTTAGTCAGTCTTGACAATGCAACGGTGGACGCATTACCGACCGCAGCGATTGTCAACCACGAAGGTCAGGACTACATCTTTATTGTGACGGATGAGCACAGCGAATCTGAACACCACGAACACAGCGAAACAGAGGAAGCCCATAGCCATGATGAGCACGGACACCACCATGAAGAAGGCGAAAAAGAACAGGAGGAACACGCAAATGAAGGAGAAGAAACACACAACGAAAGCGCAGAAGGCAATCTCACTTTTGAAAAAATTCCCGTGCGAAAAGGCACAACCGATATTGGCTACAGTGAAATCACTTTGCTGAAAGACATTCCCGCTGATGCGAAAATTGTTACCAATGGCGCTTTCTTCGTGCTTGCTAAAATGACCAATCAGGGCGAAGGTCACGAGCACTAAAAAACAGTAACCATGAAATTCTATTGGAAAATGCCAGACGGACTTACCGTTCACTTTCAAAAAGAATTGAACGGTTATGCGAAAGAGTTTGCAAGGCAAAATCTCCCCGTTGCATGGCGGCATCTTGAACGCGCTCACATCATCGGGCAGCCGTGGGCGATGGAACACTCGCTTGTTCATTGGAAGATGCTCTTGTTCGCGTTCAAAATCAAAAATGCAAAAGAGATAGTCGGGCAGCTTCCGCGATTGCTTGTAGGAGGAATAAAATCATTCGTTGGAAAAATTCCTGTTGGCAACACGGGCGGTGCAAACGTGCCGCCCTTGCTGCCGATGGAACTCCCGCATGATTTGAAAGAAATTATGGAACCATATTTTTCTTACGAATAAACTAAGGTCATGGAAAACTTCAAAGCAAGGTTTGAAGCCCTTTTAATCAGGAAGCTGGGCGTTATGCAGGAAGATTTGCAGCCTGATGTCCGCTTTATCCAAGACCTTGAAGCCGATTCGCTCGACATGGTGGAACTGATTATGGACTTTGAATCTGAATTTAAACTCACTATTCCCGATGAGGATGCGGAGAAAATTATTACGGTAGGAGATGCGGAAAGGTATTTGCGAAATAAATTAAATGCGGAGTCATGACTTTACCCTTTCACGACAAAAAATTTCTCTGGCTGCTTTTCTGCGTAGCAGTTGCCGTCACGCTTGAAGTGCTTTCACTGCTCAACATGCACATGCCTTCCGGCATCGAACCTTTCTTTTTTGCAGTGTTCATTCTCGGCATCGGTTACTCTGTTTTATGGAAAGGGTTGAAAGCCCTGTCAATGCTTCGCTTCAGCAGCATCAACCTGCTGATGCTCATTGCGGTGATTGGCGCGTTTTATCTGGGCGAATATGAGGAAGCCGCAGTGGTGATTGTGCTGTACGTATTGGGCGAGCGGCTCGAAGACATCGGCATCGCCAGCAGCAAAGCCGCTTTGAACGCGCTGATTGAAAAAACTCCTAAAGTCGTAACGGTGGAAGGAGTTGAACAGCCTGTGCCCATTGACAAAGTGGAGGTCGGTACAATCATTTATGTGAAGCCGGGCAACATGATTCCCTTAGACGGAGAAATAGTGGAAGGAAATACATTGGTGGACGAAGCTCCCATCACAGGCGAGCCACTACCTAAAGACAAGCGCGAAGGCGACACGGTGTTCGGCAGCACCCTCAACAGGCAGGGTTTCATCAAAGTGAAGACCACTAAAAAACTTGCTGATACCGTTTTCTCGCGCATCATTCAAATCACGTTTGAGGCGCAGAAAAATAAATCTGAGACACAGCAATTCATTGAAAAATTCGCAAAGGTTTATACGCCTTCGGTCATCGTCATTGCCGCGTTGCTGTTTGTCATTCCTGTGTTTGCGTTGGGAAAAGATTTCAATCACTGGCTCAACCAGGCGATTGCCGTGCTGGTGATTGCCTGTCCCTGCGCCCTCGTGATTTCCACGCCCGTTGCCATTTATGCTGCGATTGGCAATGCCTCTCAAAAAGGCGCAGTCATCAAAGGCGGAAAATATGTGGAGGCGCTTGCGCGAATGAAAGTG
>CAYOYI010000222.1:0-6813 GCA_964408105.1 uncultured Chitinophagaceae bacterium
AGTTACCAGGTAAATTCCATTCCTGCTTCTTTCCTGATAGACCAAAATGGAGTTATAATTGGGAAAAATTTAAAGCCTAGAGATCTCGACAAGTTACTGGCGATGCTCCTCCAAAAATAAGTTAAGAGACTTCACGTCTTAACATCAAATAATAAAACAGCAAGAGTATTCCGAAAACAACAATGTTGAAAATATAGTCATGGCTGATAAACATCCAGTCGTGCAAATGAACGTCTATGATGTTCAGCCCGGTTAGTCGAAAGATATTTAATCCCTGAACCAGAAGGATGCCCATTGTTGCTACAATTACTTTTTTTAGAATTGGGAAACCGGAAATAACCACAAGCATGGCGAAGTAATACATTAACTGAAACCCCAGACAATAATTTCCCAGCGCGATTCCGCCATAGCCCTTCACCCGAACTACATAATTATCAACGAAGTCTGTTTTGTAGCCGAGAAGGTGTAATAACTTTTCGGTGCAAGAGAGGAGAATAATCCGAAGCCAATCGTTCAAATTCTCCCAATGGGCACTCAAAGCGGGAAACATCCTTTGCTCAAGAGGTACGCTTTCTTCACCTACTATATGATATAATACTTTCCATGAAAGCCAAATGAAAAAGAGCTTCAGCATCAGCCCGCCATAATCGGCCAGCCATGATTTTTTTTCTAATGACATTTTACAGGAAAAGGCAGAAGGGCATACTCACTACTGCGCACCTTTTCGGCTCTGGCTGTATTTGCGAGCCGCGATTGCACCTCCGCCTCCGATTAAAAGCACCCATGAGAGGGGATCAAGTGGAACACCCCCGGGCGGAGGTGGAGGACCGGGTCCACCAGTTTGAGCTAAAACAAAATCATGCAGGAGCACTAATATTCCTACCATGAGGGCAAAGTGAATTAATCTTAGCATTTTTTGCTTCACAAGTGTGAAGTTAGGAATAATTTAATTGTTTGCAAGTTTTAGGCGGTTGTCAAATCGTTTTTACTTTTTCCTGATCAAAACCTTGCGGTGAATTTAACAATGCTACATGAAGTTAAATTCTGTATATTCGAGGCGCAATTGTTATGAAATGGGCAAATCGTTTGTAAGATTAAGTATGTTAAGGCTCACGGGCGTGTTGTTTGCTGTGTGTTGGTTATCATTGGTACAGGCGCAACAAAAGCCAATGTTCACACAGTATATATTTAATGATTATTTCTACAACCCGGCTATTGCATCAACAAAAAATGGCGCGGATTTTAAGTTTCTTTATCGTCACCAGTGGGCCGGCCTTGACGGGAAACCACATACACAAACTTTTTCAGCTTGCGGTGCGCTGAAAAAAATACCTCTTGGTATAGGAGGTAATGTTTATCATGACAAAACAGGAGTTTTAAGGAACATCGGCTTTAACGTTTCAGTATCGTACGGTATTAAGATCAAGAAGGAAAGTATGATTGCCGCGGGAATTTCTTTGGGTATGGTGGTCATGGACCTTGATGACGATTTTAATATTCGGGAGGTTAGTGATGCCGCGGTTTCTGATGCTCAGGACGGAAAAATAGCTCCGGATATCGGATTAGGTATTTACTACAAGTGGAAGGGTCTGTATGCTGGGTTTTCGGTACCTCAGATCAACAAAAGCGATCCTTCGGACTTGAGACAAATACCTCACTACTTCTTGGCTGCAGGCTACAGGTTTAAGGTCGCCAAGAAATTTGAACTTGAACCTTCTTTCCTGTTGAAAGCGGTAAAAGCCGCCCCAGTTGAGGGTGACATAAACCTCAGGGCTATTTATAATAAAATGGTGTGGCTGGGCGCCTCATACCGCACAGGAGATGCTGCCACTATTTTTGCAGGAGTGTTGATCAAGCAAATGTTTGAGATAGGCTATGCATATGACATTACTACTTCAAATCTTAATTCAGTGAGTAATGGAAGCCACGAGGTTGTTTTGGGTTATAAATGGAAACGCAAGCAATCTACGTCTTCAGGTTACGAGGTTCTATAGCGTTCCACCTATCTGTTAAACTTTTTTCTGTCACGGCTTAGTTACTACGGCCGGATTTTATCCAAAAAAAATTTATTGATTAATATGTGAAGTTCAAATAATAATAGTATTTTTACCGTAGGTTAAAACACCTATTTTTATTTAACTGAAAAAAAGCACTAATTAAATGAGTTACCTAAACAAAAATCAAAATGAAGTTTTAAAGAAAGCCAAACTGAAGGTCAGGGCGCTGAACCACCCGCTTCGTCAGAAGATGCTTTCTCTTGTTAAGGACAATAAGAACCGCATGAATGTGACTGACATTTATGTAAAGCTCAGAATTGAGCAGTCCGTTGCCTCCCAGCATTTAGCCATTTTAAGAAATCAGGGATTAGTCAGCACCCAGCGTGAAGGAAAGACCATTTGGTATAGCGTGAATGATGCTGCCATTAAGCACCTCGTTCAAACCTGCGAGCAGGTGATGTAAGATTTATGTTTTTGGGTTAAGCAAAAAAGGGCCGGAACTTTCCGGCTCTTTTTATTTTATAGTGCTTCGAGATATAATTTCTTGAAATCTTCCCTCGTCACAGGTTTAGGATTATTCGGGTGACAAAAATCTGCAAATGCAAGATCGGCAAGTGTTTCCATGTGCTCATCTTTTACCCCAATTTCATTCAACTTGTGCGGAATACCGATTTTACTATTCAGCTCGAACAGCCAGTTTACAACTCCCTCACCGGTTTCATCAGCCAGTTCTAATGTCCTTGCAATTCGTGTAAACTGAGCCTCAAAACCGGGATAATTAAATCGCATACCGTAAGGAATGTTCACGGCATTTGCCAAACCATGGTGAGTATCAAGCAAGGCAGATAACGGATGTGCGAGAGAGTGAACAACACCCAAGCCTTTTTGAAACGCAATTGCCCCCATCATAGATGCAAGCATCATATTCGCCCGTGATTCCGGGGTTGGATTATTAACTGCAGTCTCCAAGGATTTTGAAATCAGGTAAATTCCCTCGAGGGCAATTCCTTCACAAATCGGGTGGAAGTTCTTCGCAACAAATGCTTCCATGTTATGTGTAAGCGCATCCATTCCGGTCGCAGCGGTAATGGCCGGTGGCAGATCATAAGTTAATTCAGGGTCTGCAAAGACCTGTGATGCTATTAATCTTGGCGAGAAGAGAATTCTTTTTTTCTTGCTCTCATCTTCGGAAATAATCGCGCTACGTCCAACTTCACTGCCGGTGCCGGATGTTGTTGGCACGGTGATAAAATACGGAATGATCTCAGTGACATATTTATCCCCACCGATCAAGTCATCATAGTCAAAAAGATCCTTCTCGTGATAAGCGTTGAGCGCCACGGCACGTGCAACATCTAATGCAGCACCGCCTCCGATTCCGATAATGCTGTCACATTCTGCATCATTGAAAGCCTGACCACCTTTCAGCACGTCAGACTTCACCGGATTCTTACTGATGTCAGAAAATACTTCCACCCCAAATCCTTCACTTTTCAGCATTGCTACGATTTTCTGAAAGAAATCTAATTGGGCAACGGTCGGGTCGGTAACGATCAAAGGCTCCTTGAGCCTGTTTTTCTTGAGATGTGCCGGTAATTCTTTTATGACTCCCGCTCCGAATCTTATGCTGGTTGGAAATGAAAATGAGTACGCCTGATCAAGTTTGTACATTGTTTTTTTTTAAGAGCGCAAATATACGCGTTGGCTTGCAGCGGCAGGGTTATTTGCCTGCAGGATTATTTTCCGGATTCTTTATTCGGGCAATGCGGATGTTCAGGAATCCATGCAGCATTGTCATCAATGGGCTGATGAGGTTGAAGAATGCATACATGAAATATTGCCCGGTAGCAACACCAAGCACGGCCGTGTGATAGGCTCCGCAAGTATTCCAGGGGATCAAAGCAGAAGTGACCGTACCGCTGTCTTCAAGGGTTCTGCTTAAAACTTTAGGATCAAGCCCGCGCTTCCTATATTCCTCTGCAAACATCCGCCCCGGCACAACGATAGCAAGATACTGGTCGGATGCAGTCAGGTTGAACACAACACATGATGATGCAGTTGTTGCAATGAGCGATCCTACTGACTGTGCAATACCAAGCAATGAGTTTGTGATGGTGCGCAACATTCCTGTGCCTTCCATCACCCCTCCAAAAGTCATCGCACACAAGATCAGCCAAACCGTATTTAACATTCCGTACATTCCACCCGTACTTAACAACTCATTCACCATATTGTTGCTGGTCTTAATGCTAATCTCGCGTGTCATTGCTTCCGTTACTGCTTTGTATGCAGCTTTGACAGGATTATCATCAATACCGGAAATTACCGGCATGAGGTGAGGTTGAAAAATGATCGCTGCAATTCCACCAAGAAGCGCGCCTGCGAGCAAAGCCGGGATGGCCGGCACTTTGAAAGCGATTAAGCCGATCACCAAAAGCGGAACAACAAACAACCACGGTGTGATATTAAAGCTTTCTGATATTGCAGCCTGCAGTGTGCTAACTCCTTGAATTTCTCCGCTTGTATCTGAAAAGAAGCCGATGCCAAGATAGATGACCAACGTAATAATTAAAGTGGGTATGGTTGTTAACGTCATGTATTTCACATGAGCAAAAAGATCTGTGCCCGCCATAGCCGAGGCAAGATTGGTTGTGTCGCTAAGAGGAGACATCTTATCACCGAAATAAGCCCCGCTGATAATTGCCCCCGCAACAATTCCTTCAGGTATTCCGAGCGCTTTGCCAATTCCCAGGAGCGCAATTCCTACAGTTGCAACAGTACTCCAACTGCTGCCTGTTGCCAGCGAAACGATGCTGCAAATGACGCATGTTGCAAATAAAAAGATACCCGGGCTTAAAACATCAAGGCCGTAATAGATCATGGCGGGAACAATCCCGCTCAGCATCCAGGTTCCGGCCAGCGAACCTATTAGCAAGAGTATCAATATAGCGCCCAAAGCATTGGTGATACTATTGACAATGCCATCGAGAATTGTCTGCCACGAATATCCAAGAGCAAGCGCAACCACTCCAGCAACAGCCGCGCTTAGCAGCAAAGCAAGCTGGTTCGCTCCACCCAAGGAATCATCGCCATAAACAAAAACCACGTTGATGATGAGCAGCCCAACCAGGAACAAGATAGGTATGAGTGAATGGAAAAGAGTTGGCGTGCGCGGTGCGGTCATCATTAGATAATCTCAAAGTATCTTTTCATCTCCCAATCCGTCACTGCTTTTGAAAACTGCCGCCATTCCCATTCACGGGTTTGGGTGAAATGCTCAACAAATTTGTCTCCAAGTAATTCTTTAGCAAGGTCTGAACTCTTCATGGCTTGTGTAGCTTCCCACAGATTAGAAGGAAGAACACCGAACTTCAAATCACGGTAACCATTACCTACAGTATTGGGTTGGGTAAGCTTCAGTTTCTTTTTTATCCCATATAAACCGGAAGCAAGACAGCCAGCCATTGCGAGATATGGATTCACATCAGACCCAACTACACGAGTTTCCAATCTGGCTGACTTTTCTCCACCTGTCAGAATCCTAAGCGCGGTTGTTCGATTATCCATTCCCCAGGTTAGGGTTGTGGGTGCCCACGCTCCCTCAACTAATCGCTTATAACTGTTGATCGTTGGCGCATAAAGTGGAAGAAGATGTGGCAGGCAATATAATTGTCCGGCAACATAACTCTTCATTAATTCACTCATGTGATGCTTGTCCTTGGCATCATAGAACAAATTCTTTTTCGCATCCCATAAGCTTTGATGCACATGCCCGCTGCAACCGGGAAGATCCACATTCCATTTTGCCATGAAGCTTGGCATTACATTGTGGCGGTAACCAATTTCTTTCACACCCGATTTAAAAAGCACCGCCCGGTCAGCAGCTTCTAAAACATCACCATATAATATAGCCGCTTCGTAAACTCCCGGCCCGGTTTCGGTGTGTATGCCTTCAATCGGCACATCAAACTTTTTAAGATCATCAAAAAGCGCATTGAAAAATTCTGTTTTTAATGAGCTTCTCAGGATGGAATACCCGAACATGCCCGGGGTCAGAGGAGTTGGTTTTATATAATTCTTGGCAGCCCAGCTATCCGCAGTTTCGGTAAAATTGAACCACTCAAATTCCTGCGAGAAAATGGGAACGAATCCTTCTTTTATGGCCTGCTCCCGAATTTTCTTCAAAAGATTTCTTGGGCAAACATGGGAAGGCTTTCCATTTTCATCTGCAAAATCTGCAAGAAAAAAAGGAATGTCATTATCCCATGGCACTTTACGGAATGTATTGACATCAATCCTTGCATTCGCATCCGGATAGCCGGTGTGCCAGCCGGTGTAAGCTGTATTATCGTACGCGACATCTCCGGCATCCCATCCGAAAACGACATCACAGAAACCAAATCCTTTTTCCAGAACGGAAAGGAACTTATCTCGATGAATAACTTTTCCCCGCAGAATTCCATCAATATCCGTTACGGCAAGCTTCACTTTTTCAGCAGGATATTTCTTTACATAGTCTAAAGCGGTATTATTTTTTGATTCACTTTTAGCCATCGTAGGATTTTTTTAGATTCGGCTCCACAAAGAAATACCAATGAACGAAATCGCAAGAAGTCCGAAATAAACGATTGCGAGTTTCACGTTGTACAAGGTCATCGCTACCAATGAAAATGTGCTGATAGTCAGAGCAACGGCAGGAAATACCGGATACATTGGTACTTTAAAGGGGCGTTCAAGTTCAGGTTCCTTTTTTCGCAAAACAAAAAGCGAGATCATAGATATAATGTAAAGGGTCAACGCGCCAAAACATGCGATG
>CAYOYI010000223.1:0-3892 GCA_964408105.1 uncultured Chitinophagaceae bacterium
GCAAGTGGCTTTAAGGCATTTCCAAAAATGGTGCGGATTGAGCCGGGGAAATAACCAGAATACTCTCCTTTTGCTGGAGAAAGCCCTGCGGTCGCGTATTCAAAGTAAGTTCCTCCCATAAGTTTACCGTCAATAAAACCATCAGCGATATTCAGCAGCCAGTCCGCAAGCGCTACCAGCGCAATGAATCCGATGAGCATTGCCCCAACATTCACCGCCAGCTTTAATCCGTCAGTTATACCATTGGCAATCGCTTCGATGATGTTGCCCCCAACGCTTATCTCTGGCATTTTCACGTCACCAAGTGTTTGTGAATGTTCCCGTTCTGGGAAAATTAGTTTACCAATCACCAATGCTGCTGGCGCGCCCATCACGCTTGCAGCAATGAGGTGACTCGCAGGAATACCCATTGCAATATATCCGGCAAGAACACCTCCCGCGATCGTAGCAAAGCCTCCAACCATCACTGTGAGTAATTCAGATTTTGTCATGCCGTCAAGAAATGGCTTGATAAGTAAGGGAGCTTCAGTTTGCCCAACAAAAATGTTTGCCGTACACGACATGGTTTCAGCACCGCTGGTACGCAATGTCCAGCGCATGAACTTACTGAGCGCTTCTATTATTATTTGCATCACGCCAAGATGATACATCATGCTCATGAATGCTCCGAAGAAAATAATAGTAGGAAGCACTTTGAACGCAAACTGAAATCCGAATCCTGGCCAGGCATCGCTTCCCGGGAAATAATGCCTTGAGTCTGCCAGATTTCCAAATAGGAAGGATGCTCCGTAATCTGACATGCTTAAAAAATCGGTGACTTTATCCCCGAGCGTCTTAAAAAGAAACTGTCCGTGCCAATCCTTCATAACCATCAAGGTGACCAGAGAAGCAATAAACAATACAACGAAATGCGGCTGCACTGAAGGACTCCATTTTCTCCAGCCATTCACGATCAGGGTGATTAAAAGGGCAGCCACAAGTATTTCAACGGTTTTAATTCCGGTTGTTTTCCCGATTGCATACACAACAACCCCCGCCATTACACCAATGAGGGAATTTGTAACTAAGCGAAGCCAGCGATTCTGTGAAAAAGGAAGCTTCACTTCTTTCAATAAAAAATTAATGAGCAGAATGCCAAGAATACTCATACCGACAAAACTCCAGTGGTCGCTTTTCAGAACGATGAGCGCAAAAGTGATTTGCAATCCAAGTCCCCAGGCTAGTTGTCGCAGGTTTATCCCGGAGCGGTTGTAGGAGATCAGCCAAGCTATTAAAAGCAAGGCGATCATTCCTGCAAGGCTGATAAAATTCATTCCCATGGGGCTAAATATACAAATTGTCCTGACCGGAAGTGTGCGGCTATTCACTTTGGTAATCCCTGCCTTTCTTTCTAATTTGCGTTGCCTATGCCTGAAAAGAAAAAACAGAACGGGAAGCAGCCAAAGCGAATTACTACACACGTGCTGCGCTCAATGAAAGAAGGGGGTGAAAAGATAGCCATGCTTACTGCGTACGACTTTTCACTTGCCCGAATCGTGGACGCTGCGGGAATTGATATCATTCTGGTAGGTGATTCCGCATCAAATGTTATGGCCGGACACGAAACGACCTTGCCAATCACTCTAGATCAAATGATCTATCATGCTTCATCCGTAGTGCGTGCTGTGAAAAGAGCTTTGGTAGTAGTGGATTTGCCTTTCGGCTCTTACCAGGGAAACTCAAAGTTGGCGCTAGAATCATCAATCAGGATCATGAAAGAATCAGGCGCCCATGCCGTGAAGCTTGAAGGCGGTGCTGAAGTGCAGGAATCGGTAACAAGAATATTGTCGGCAGGAATCCCGGTGATGGGACACCTCGGACTTACCCCACAATCCATTTATAAGTTCGGCACCTATGAAGTACGAGCTAAAGGCAAGGAAGAAGCGGAACGCCTGACCAATGACGCACTGCTGCTTGAAAAATTAGGATGCTTTGGTGTAGTGCTTGAAAAGATTCCTGCTTCCCTTGGAAAACAAATTGCCGGTATGGTGAAGATACCGATCATTGGAATTGGTGCCGGTGGTGGTGTTGATGGACAAGTGCTGGTTTTGCATGATGTGCTTGGCATCACTAAAGAATTCCAGCCCCGGTTTCTTAGGAGATACCTCAATCTTTTCGAGGATATTAAAACCGCTGTCGGAAATTACGTAAGCGATGTGAAAGCTCAGGATTTTCCGAATGAGAAGGAGCAGTATTGAGATAGTAGTAAGTAGTGAGACGTGAGATTATGGAACATATTGTTTATCTGCTTTCTTTGCTGCTTCCCTTTTTGGTTTGCGCACAGCAAACATTTGACGTTCAGCACTACGGTATTCAGCTTGACATTTCTGACCTGAGTTCTCAGACCATTCAAGGCTGCACGTATGTTCAAATTAAATCAGAAGCGAATGGCGTGCAGCAGATTGAATTAAGCCTGCTGGAATTAGCAATTGATTCGATACTGGTAAATAACAGCGCTGCCACTTTTTCCCATAACGACACGCTTATTACCATTGCCCTTCCGCAGGCTCTTAATCAAAACGAGAATGTGGAAATCAAAATATGTTACCACGGGAATCCGGTGACTGATGCATCATGGGGAGGTTTTTATTTCAACAGCACTTACGCCTACAATATGGGCGTTGCCTTCACCTCAGAGCCGCACAATTTCGGAAGGGTGTGGTTCCCTTGTGCGGATAATTTCAACGACAAGGCCACCTACGATTTTCATATTACCACCAGCCAGACTAACAAAGCATATTGCAACGGGTTGTTGCAGAGTTCTACGACAAATCCGGACAACACGATCACGTGGCATTGGAAATTGAATCAGCCAATCCCAACGTATCTGGCATCGGTGGCGGTCTCTTCTTACACCGAACTGACCGATCAATATTTCAGCATCTCCGGTGACTCGGTTTCGGTGATCCTTGCTGCACAACCGGCTGATACGTCCAAGTTGAGAAGCTCATTTGTCAATTTGCCTCAAGCGTTTGATGCCTTTGAGCAATGCTTTGGTAAACACCGGTTTGATCGTGTCGGGTTTGTAGTTGTACCATTCAGCGGGGGTGCAATGGAACATGCCACCAATATCGCTTATCCCAAATTCGCAGTGACGGGCAATTTGAATTACGAAACATTGATGGCGCATGAATTCAGTCATCATTGGTGGGGTGATCTTGTTACTTGCGAAACGGCTGAAGACATGTGGCTTAACGAAGGATGGGCGGATTATTCCGAAAGAATCTTCCTTGAGCAAGTTTACGGCAAGGAAAGCTATCGTAAAGCAGTGCGCACCAATCACGAAGACGTTTTGCAGTTTGCACACATTAGGGACAACGGCTACCGGGCTGTTTCAGGCGTTCCTCACGAATATACTTATAGCAAAACGGTTTATGATAAAGGGGCCGATGTTGCACACACTCTGCGCGGGTACCTGGGTGACAGCATATTCTTCAGTTGCCTTACTTCTTATCTTGAAGCATTCAAGTTTGGAAATGCAAGCAGCTATGATTTTCGCAATCACCTGAGTCAGTGTTCGGGAATTGACCTGACCTCCTTTTTTGATAATTGGGTTTTCAGTCCGGGCTTCCCTCATTTTTCGATTGACTCAGCGGTAACAATAGCAAGCGGAGCGAATTATGATGTAACAGTCTTTATTCGTCAAAGATTGAAAGCCGCTCCGGATTATTATTCCAATGTTCCGCTTGAAGTGACATATTTCAGCGAAGCTTTAGATTCGGTTACAGAAAAAATTATTTTCAACGGAGGTTGCGGGATATTCCACACGGAACTTCCATTTGCTCCAGCGTTCGTTGCTCTCGATCTGGATGAAAAGATAAGTGATGCCATCACAGATAAGTATATGAGGATA
>CAYOYI010000223.1:3929-6811 GCA_964408105.1 uncultured Chitinophagaceae bacterium
CAAGCACCGGAGCATTTGATTTTGAAGAAGCTATGATGACAATGAATGTGACTCAATTGCCGACACCTGCTCTGGTGCGTGTTGAACATAATTGGGTCGCACCGGATCCACTAATTCCAACCATTGCAGGTTTACATATTTCAGAAGAACGATACTGGAAAATTGACGGGATTATTCCGAATGGCTTTATGGCTTACGCAACAATTGGATTTGACGGAACCAGTACCGCCATGCTGGATAATCTGCTGCTGACAAATTCAGAGGATAGTCTTGTTTTATTTTATCGCGCAGAAACCGGGGAGGACTGGATAATTCATAGCGATTTCGTGATCAATACTCAAGGAAATGCCAATAACAAGCGTGGGCAAATGACTATCAACAACGTTACAAAAGGGGAATATGCCTTTGGAATAAAAGATTTTTCTCGCGCTCCGTCAGATACTCAGGTGGTCAATCAGCCGTGTGCGGTGCTGGGAATTCACGAAAATGGAGTTGCTCATTCAGAATTCAGCTTTGAAATCTATCCCAATCCGGCAAGCGATTCTTTTTCGATTCAATTTGAGAACCCGCTAAAAAATGATGTGGCAATTGCGGTTTATGACCTGAGCGGAAAAATCATTAAAAGCCATACGGGTACAAAAAATTCAAGGAAGGTTGATTTCAATGTCACCGGATGGGGTAAAACAATTTATCTTGTTGCCGTTTCAACAGGGAATGGCGCTTCAGTAAAGAGAGTTGTGGTGCTTGAATAGTTTCTAACCAAACAAAAATTTACCAATGAAAAATATCAGCATAATCGGCAGCGGCACTATGGGAAACGGCATTGCACACGTTTTTGCCCAGAATGGTTTTCAGGTTTCGCTAATAGACATTTCACAACCTGCACTTGAAAAGGCACTTGCAACAATTTCAAAGAACCTCGATCGAATAATCACAAAGGGAACGATTACGGAAGCCGATAAAAAAGCAACACTTGCTAATATCAAAACTTATAACGCGCTTGAGGATGGCGTAAAAAACGCTGAACTGGTTGTTGAGGCTGCATCAGAAAATGTTGAGGTCAAGCTCTCTGTTTTCAAACAACTTGACAACGTTTGTAAACCAGACACTATTCTTGCCTCAAACACTTCATCTATTTCCATCACCAAAATTGCGGCAGCAACAGAGCGACCAGATAAGGTTATCGGCATGCATTTCATGAACCCGGTTCCTGTAATGAAGCTCGTGGAAGTGATCCGTGGTTATTCAACAAACGAGGTTACTACTAAAACCATCATGGAATTATGCTCAAAGCTTGGGAAGACTCCGGTTGAAGTGAATGATTATCCGGGATTTGTTGCTAACCGCATTCTGATGCCGATGATCAACGAAGCGATCATCACACTGCAGGAAGGAGTTGCCGGAGTTTATGAGATTGACACGGTGATGAAATTAGGAATGGCTCATCCGATGGGGCCGCTGCAATTAGCGGATTTCATAGGACTCGATGTTTGTCTTGCCATTCTTCGTGTGCTGCACGAAGGCTTGGGCAATCCCAAATATGCACCTTGCCCCTTGCTTGTGAATATGGTCACCTCTGGAAAACTTGGAGTGAAAACCGGAGAAGGGTTTTATAGCTACACTCCCGGAAGTAAGGAATTGGTTTTAGCTGAAAGGTTCAGGAAATAAGCTTGTGTGTAGTGCTCTTAGATGGCTTGTGCTCTTTGTGCAAAAATCTTTTGTGCCCTTTGTGGTTTTGGATTTCGTTTTAACCACAAAGGACACGATTACTTTACCTGGAAATCACAAACTTCCCGGATATGGTTCTCTCATTTGTTTTAAGCGCGTAGAAATAAATACTTTCCGGCAAATCGGAAATGTCCAGGGGTTGACCCTCCGCGAGAGAAAATCTTTTAGCCAGGACTCCTGTAATATCAAATATTCTGATTTCGGCATTGTTAATCTTTCCGGTCACGACAATTCTATCGGAAGCAGGATTGGGATGCACGGTTAGCAGTTCATTAATTATGGGAACACCGGTTGCGGTTTGCACGGTAAAATTGCCAAACCCTATGTCAAGGAGATTGATTGATGCCGAACCACAGGCAGCAGCGACATTAGATGAGCTCAGCATGGCACGAATGACGTAAGTGCCGGCCGGCAGCTGCCCTAAAGCAAAAGTATCTGTAGAAGTGCATCCCCCCGAAGCTGATTGATAACAATAAAAAGAGTTGAGGATGATGGTATCGTTCTGCACCATTTTAATGTACGATTCTCTGGAACAGGGTCCTCCCGGATATTGCGTGGTTACTGCTGCCACTATCATATCACTGGCAGTAGGCGCTACGGGCTGAACAGTTACGGTGCTCACAGTTTGACCAAACGAATCGGAAAAAATCATCAGAATCAAACAAATGTTCAAGGCTTGCAATTTCATTGGTTTAGATTTTTTTAAAGGATTCCCAAAATACATTCTTTCTAACTTAGCCGGCAAATTCAAATGTCAACATCAAAATACAGCGAGCGGGGAGTTTCCACTCAGAAAGAAGACGTTCATCAGGCGATCAAAAATCTTGACAAGGGATTATTCCCTAACGCTTTCTGCAAAATACTGCCCGATCATGTTGCAGGCAATCCTGACTTCTGCAACATTATGCATGCTGATACCGCAGGCACCAAAGCTGTTTTAGCTTATCTCTATTGGAAAGAAACCAGTGATAATTCCGTTTGGAAGGGAATAGTGCAAGATGCACTGGTGATGAATATTGATGACATGGTGTGTTCGGGAGCTATCGGTGACATTGTGATCTCCAGCACAATCGGCAGGAACAAGAATCTTATTTCCGGAGAAGTGTTAAAACATATCATTCATGGGGCTCAGGAATTGATCTCAGAATGGCGTG
>CAYOYI010000224.1:0-6806 GCA_964408105.1 uncultured Chitinophagaceae bacterium
TTCACCTCTGCTTTTCTTTTGAATTAAATTACTGGAAACAAATCTAAAGGCTCGCAATGACGTTTTAAAAAAAGTAAGTACTGCACTCATTCGTGCTTCGCTACCAGACAAAGCCACTGAAGAAACGAGAATCGTACGCGCCACACAATTTTAAATTTCAGATTGACGATTTTAGATTGTAATACAACCCTGGTCAACCATCAATAAAAAATCTAAAATCAAAAAATCACTTCCCGCTGATGCGGTTCTTCAGATTTTCCACCACGAGGTAAACGCAGGGCACGATGAAGAGCGTGAAGATCATGGAGCTGGTGAGCCCGCCAATGAGCGCCCATGCCATGCCGTTTTTCACTTCTGCGCCTGAGCCTTGTGCGAGGGCGATGGGCAACATGCCGAAGATCATCGCCACGGTGGTCATGAGGATAGGGCGGAGGCGTTCCTTGCCTGCCTCCACGAGCGCGTCAACAATGGATGCCGAGTGCTCCTTGATGTGGTTCGCGAAATCAACGATGAGTATGGCATTCTTCGAGACCAATCCCAGCAGCATGATGGTGCCCACGAGGGAGAAGATGGTGAAGCTCTCCATCGTCAGCGCGAGCGCGAGCAGCGCCCCGATGAATGCCACCGGTATGGAGAAGAGCACCACGAAAGGATAAACCGCGCTCTCATACAACGCCACCATGATGAGGTAAACGAGCACGATACCCAATCCCAGCGCGATGCCAAGGCTGCGGAACGCGTCAGCTTGCCGCTGCAGCTCGCCAAGGTATTCAACGGAGACCCCTTCGGGTAATTTTTTCTCATCAAGAATTTCCTGGATATCTGCGCCCACGGAGCCGCTCGGCCTGCCGATGACTGCAGAGTTTACTTTTATCGCATTGAGGCGGTCAATGCGCTCGAGCGTGCTTTCGCCAAGTGTTTCAGTAACATTGGCGAACTGGCTCAGTTCGAAAGTTTGCCCGCGTGAATTTACGAATGAGAGCTTCTGCACATCATCAATATTCGCCTTGTCGAATTTGTCGAGCGCGATGCGGATGTCATATTCATTTCCGCCCTGTTTGAATTTGCTTTTGTCGCTGCCGCGAAAAGCGATCTGTATCGTGTTGCCCACTTCGGCAGCACTGATACCGAGCTGCGCCATCTTCTCACGGTTGAGCTGCACATCAATCTGCGGCTTGGGGTCTTTCACGGAATACTCAACATCCTGCGTGCCGGGAACGCTCATCACCACTGACTTCACCATGGCAGCCGCCTTGCGGATGCTGTCCATGTCGGTGCCTTTGATGCCGATCTGGATAGCGGCATCGGCCACCTGCCCGGTGATGTGGAATTGATTGATGCTCGCCTTCACTCCGGGGATCTTTGAAATTTCCTTTTTCATCTCCTCTCCAAACTCTTCAGCGGTGAGGTCACGCTTGCCTTTGTCAACGAGTTTCACGGTGATCTCGGCAATGTTATTGTTGGCGAACACACTGCCTGATGAAGTGCTGGAGTAGCCCACGTTGGCGAATACGCTTGTCACTTCCGGGCGGCTCAATAATATTTGCTCCACCTTCAGCGCAATTTGGTTGGTTTCGCGAACGGGAGTCTGCGGAGCCATCTCCAGCTTGATGCTCAGCTCGCCACGGTCACCGCTGGCGATGAACGCCTGCCCGATGAAGCCGGTGGATACCAATGCACCGGACGCTCCAAGCAGCAGGATAATAATGAGAAAAACCCACCGCTTGTGAAACAGTGACCAATGTAGCATTTTTCCATATTCGTGTTTCAGGAAAAAAAGAAAATGCTCGATCTGCTGATTGAGCCTGTTCCACAGATTGTTGGCGGTGAGGTTTTCCAGCCTGCCGAAGCGTGCGGCAAGCATCGGTGTGATGGTGAAGGAAACGATAAGGCTGAGCAGGGTGGAGAACACCACCACCAACGCAAACTCACGCAGGATATTTCCGATAAGCCCTGATGCCATTGCCATCGGCACAAACACCACCACGTCAACCAACGTGATGGCAAGCGCGGTGAAGCCGATCTCCAAACGTCCTTCAATGGCGGCCCGTCTTCTGTCTTTGCCCATTTCCATGTGGCGGTAAATATTCTCAAGCACCACGATACTGTCATCCACAAGAATCCCGACAACAAGCGATAATCCCATGAGCGTCATCAGGTTCAGCGAAAAACCGAAAAGGTACATGCCGATGAAAGTCGGTATCATGGAAGAGGGCAGCGCTACCAGCACGAACATGGAGCTTCTGATGCTGTGAAGAAAAGCAAGCATCACCAGCGCAACAATGAACACCGCAAGCACAAGGTCAAACGTCACCGCATTGGCGGAAGCAAGCGTATAATTCGACTGGTTCACCGCCACCTGGAATTTCAAGTTGGAAGAGGCGTAAAGAACTTCCAGTTCTTTGATCCGCTTCTCAACGCTTTGGCTCACGTCAACTGCGTTGGCATCTGTTTGCTTGAATATCTCAAGCCCGATGGAAGGCTTTCCGTTCACGCGATTGATAGTGGATTGCTCCTGCGTGCCGTCAACAAGTTCAGCAACATCTTTCAAAAAGACTTTGCTGCCATCGGGATTTGTCCTGAGCACAAGGTTTCCCAACTGCTCAACGCTTTGAAGGTTTGCATCAAAGCGAATAGGGTATTGGCTTTCGTCTCCTTCCACTTTTCCTGCCGGGAATGATTTGTTGGCATATTCTATAGCCTGTGAAACCAATGCAACGGGAATTCTGTGATACCTCAGCTTATCCCGATCAAGATTTACTTTTATTTCACGCTTCGTTCCGCCAATGAGGCTGATCTGCCCGACACCGGAAACGTTTGCAAGCTGAGGTTTTATTTTATCATTGATGAGGTCATAGAGTTCGGTCGGCTCAAGGCTTGCAGAAACGCCAATACGAAGCACGGGCATTTCATCCGAAGAGAATTTGCTGATAACAGGATTATTAACGCCATCGGGCAGTTGCGAAAGCATGGCATCAATCTTTCGCTGCGTATTTTGCTGCGCACGGTCAACATTGGCGCTGGCAGCGAGCTGCACCTGCACGATGGATACGGCTTCCTGCGAGGATGAAAATATCTTGTCCAATCCTTCGAGGGATGAAACGGCATCCTCGATCTTTTTGGTGACTGTGTTTTCAACTTCATCAGCAGACGCTCCGGGGTAAACGGTGAAGATGGTGATGATGTTCACCTCGAATTTCGGGAGCAGGTTGTAGTTGAGCGCACCGAAGCTGATCAGCCCGAACAGAATGAGCGAGCCGAAGATCACGGTGATCAGCAGCGGGCGTTTAATGGCAACTTCAGTGATGGTCATGCGCGCTCTTACTTTTGAGAAATGATGTTCACCTGTGAATTATCGGTAAGATTGATCTGCCCGCTGGTGACAACGATCTCGTTTGCTTCAAGTCCGTTCAGCACTTCGAGGTATTCGCCAAACTCCCTTCCAACTTTGATAGAGCGTTTGGTCGCAGTACTGTCTTTGATGACGAAGACGTAAGGATTCTTAATGCTCTCCGTTAATGCGTTCCTTGGGATCTGTAATACTTCGGCAGCGCTGTCGCCCACAAACTCCACATAAACGAATGTGCCGGCTTTCACCGGGTTCTTGCTGTCATTCTTTAAAGTTACTTCTACAAGATAGCTGTGAGTTGGATCGGCCGATGGGCTGACGTAGTTCACCTTCCCTTCCAAAACAACACCGGGAAAAATATCAGAGGTGACGTTCACCTCCTGATCCACAGAAATGCCATATACTTCTTTCTCGCTCACCATCACCTGCACTTTCAGCCGGGAAACGTCAACCACAGTTCCGAGCGGGGTTCCGTAATTCACAAATTCGCCTTCATCGAAATTCCTGCGTATCACCGTTCCGCTTAACGGAGAAACTATGCGGCAATCTTTGATTTGTTTGCGGATTTGTTCTGCCTGTGTCTTCGCGTTCTCATAATTAAACTTGATGTCGCTGACTGACATTTCAGTGGCGGCATCACCTTCGAGCAGCGTTTGAAAACGGTTGTAATCCTTTTCAAGTTTTGCGATGGTGAGTTCCGTTTGTTGCAGCGTAAGTTCCTTGATGCGGCTGTCAATAATCGCAACCACCTGCCCTTCGGAGACTTTTGTTCCCAGCTCAAACTTCATTTCTTCGATCTTCCCTTGTGCTGTTGAGGAGATGTCAACTTCTTTGAACGCCTGCAATACTCCGGTCTTTTTTAGCGAGGTTGTCGCGGGTAGTTTTTTTACCTGTTCAGCCGTCACGCTTATAACTGTTGCGGTGACAACAGGATTATTCTTCTCGTTGATCACTTTCTTGTTCATCCAGAGCTTTGCCACGATAAGCGCCACAACGGCTGCCAGCGCAATGAATCCTAAAATTTTCTTCATCTGACTATAAGTTTTGATAGAATGACAGCAAAGTGCCTTTTGCCTTTTGCAATTCAATTATCGCTGAATAATATCCCAGCATAGCAAGCAAATAATTCGATTGCGCTTCCTTGAATGAAGTTTCCGCGCTGAGTAATTCCGAAAGGGGTGCCACGCCTTGTTCGTATTGTTGGGAAGCGTTGTTAAATATGCTCTTCGCAAGGTTTGCATTCGTTCTGGTGTCATCAAGATTTGATTGCGCCTTTTGCGCCTGTATCACGGCATTCCTGAATTGCAGTTCGTAAGATTCTTCGCTGAGCTGCAGGTTGTATTTTGCATTTTGAAGATTGATGGCAGCCTGTTTTGCTTGCGCTCCTTTTTGAAAGCTGTCGAATATCGGCACGTGAAGATTGAGGCCAATGGATGAATAGTCATACCAATTGCTGAATGATTTACTGAAATCATCGCTGAAAGATTGCGCGCCATAATTGGCATAGAACGAGAGCCGTGGAAAATATCCACCTAAAGTTCTCTTTCGCAGAACATCAAGCAACAGTATAGTTTTCTTCTGAATCTGAGCTTCCGTTTTGCTGCCGGCATCAAATCCGCTGATGAGATTATCAAGAGATTCAAATGACAGGGCCATGGAATCCTCCAGGGCTATTTCTTCGCTTAATTCTAATCCAATAACGCTTTTCAAGCGATTAAGAGCGAGGTCGTAACCACTTTCTGCAGTATTAAGTTGAGATTGAGTGTTGTTGAGCGCAACGGTGATCTTATCCGCATCTACTTTTTTTGCAACGCCTTTTTCAGCCTGGAGTTTCACAATTCCCGAAAGCTTTTCGTATTTCTTTTTGTTTTCATTGAGAATTTGAATCTGCTGTTTCAGCACATACACCTGAATGTACGCCTGGGCAGTATTGTACACGAGATTCTCCTGGTTTTGCTGAAAAGAAAGTTCAGCGGATTGCATATTGGGTTTCTTAGCACGGAAACTGGCCAGCAGAACCCGGTCAAAAAGAGCCTGCTCCAGAGTGACGGAAGCGGAGTTAATGAACTTGGTGCCGAATTGCACTTCTCTGTCGGTTATTGGTATCCCAATAAGGGTATCAGGAAGCACAACCGTTTGTCGTTTAAAGTTGTCATCGAAACTGAAACTTCCGGAAATCTGCGGAAGGTATAATCCTATGTTTTCGAGCGTCATTAACCGGGCTTTCTTGACATTACCCTTAAAAATATCATTGCTCAGATGGTTCTCAAGGCTGTGCTCGATGCACTTCTTAAGGCTCCAGGTCTCCTGTCCGTGTGTAGCGGTAAGAAAGAGCAGGCAAAAAGCAGTTACCCAAACGTTTTTCCAATCTCTAAATGACACGTAGTTTGTTTTCGCGTGGCAAAGTTATAATGAAGTTGATACGCGGGGAGTAAATTCTTCATAATTACCTGAAATGCAAGGGTATAAATCAATCCATAAATCCGATTATCTCATTGTGACTTTAAATATTACCTTTACCCCGCATTTCAGGTTTGATGCGTAACATAGCGTTTCTTTTTTCATTTTTTCTTTTTGTATTACCTCAATATTCTCAATTAAATGGAAGTACTGAGGGATTACCTCGGGAAAATTTTCAAAGCCAATTAACGTCCATCTCCACGGTGGATACTCATTTTCCGGCAAAAGGTATAAAATCTGAAACAACAGGAACTGCCTCGCGCATCTTAGAGCGTGAGAAATTCAAGAAAATGATCAGCGCTTCCAATCACGGACGGTCATTGCAGGCTGATAAAGGAATGATTTCCTGGGTTGATGACCGGCTTAACGGCACGCCCGTTAACGAGCACTTTCTGTATTTAGAGCTTCTTCGCCTGCGCGTTTAAATTCCAGCTTCTTTTTTACTCATCCATATTAAAGCGATTGAAAATAGTTATCGCTTAATGTTTTGTGTGCCGCTTTGCTTGGCACGTTGTGTTAACAATCTAAAAATTTTAAAAATGAATGAAACAAAACAAAATTCTGACAGCGTAAAAGGTTACGGCTGGATGGCATCTGTGGGCATACTTGTGGGAATCATACTTGCTGCAATTGCCCTTGGATTGGTTTTGGAAAGAATGTTTTTTTAGGAGCTGGTTAATTACATGGTTTCTGTTTGCATCGGACAGGCATCTCTCCTTACTCCAATAAACTGGCTAGATTTTGATTGACTGATATAGCGTATCGCAGGGAATACACAAAGATGCCTGTGTTGATAGCAGAACTCACTTAACCTTATCTCATTATCTTTATTCACCGAATAAAGACTATGAGTTTCATGTTGGACATAACAGTGGTGCTGGCATTGGCTGCCGTGGTGCTGTACGTCTGCCTGAAGCTGAAGATACCAACCATCGTGGCGTTTCTATTTGCCGGGATGCTGGCAGGCCCTTATGGACTGAAGTTGGTTACCGATACG
>CAYOYI010000225.1:0-6752 GCA_964408105.1 uncultured Chitinophagaceae bacterium
GCCCAGCTTAGTGATGGCTGTAAACCTGATCCTGATGTTTTTCATGGAGGTCGATATTTGCCGTATTGTTACGTAAAATAATTTGAAATGGTTTCAATCTATTCTGGAGTTACCTCGATTCAAAATGGAATGCCCTTAAAGCATATTGAATATGGAACGATGCATAATGGAAAATGGCAAAAGCAAAATGGATTGCCCGCCTTGCAAAATGGAACCATCTCACTTCATTATGCTCCGGTTTGAATTCATTCTGATAGCGATGTCTTTCAAAATGAAGGGATCGTAAAGCATAATGGATGAAAGCTAAAAAGGCGAACATGTTCATATAACCTTTTTCTTCCTGTTGCGTTTAATAGCAGATGGACTCCCAACCTGCAACCATCATTGAAAAGATAAGAGCCTACCAGGCCTGCTATGCTGACGTAGCAAAAGCCCTGCATCCTGAATTGGAAAAGGCAATGGCAGAGGCAGGCCAAACGCGGCAGCACATTCACAAAGAGGTCAGGCATCGCTATCACGGGAAGACTTACATCTGCGCGATAAGCGCCATGGCGCTGAAGGCACAGGGCATCCTATTTCAGATCACACCCGCCAGATCATATTTCGAGGTGGTGGCTTACGATCCTGACAAGAAGCTGTATTATTATTATGAGGATCATTTCTTTAAGCGGTATGCCCAGCGCATGAAAATATGGAACTGGCCCTTTGCAGATATCCTTCAGCACTATATCCGCCATAACCCTGTGATGGTTTCGGATATGCATAAATACCCGGCAGCGGTGAGTTGCCACTTTATTGCAATGGTGAACATGGGGATGATACACCCCAGGAAAGAAGGCGCAAATGTGGTGGTGTTCAGCGCGCTCATCAGCCGTTTCACGATGACCGGGAAGCAACTCAAAGAAACAAGAAAACTTCGCCTACGCCTGCACAGGAAGAGCGCAACTCAAGGAGCCGGTTCGCTGAAGCGAACGGCAATGAAAAAAGGATAAGGCAAAATCCTTGCTGTCAGGATTTGGCTGATGGTGATTTCAGCGAAACCGGGAGCCTCCGGACGTCTTGGAATTGTAAAAAATACAATCTAACTTGGTATGGATAGCTGAACCAGGGAGAGGATGAGGTTTAGCTTTAATGAGTTGGGCGTAATGCAGACAAACCACTTACCATGCAAAGAGTTAAAAATTTGATCCTTGCGACTTTGGTTTTGACGAGCATTGACGCATTAGCAAGTACTGTGATTACTTGCAGGGTACGGTATCAGCAGGAGGTATATGTGCCTCCTAAACCACCAGCATATTATAGAGGAAATATAATAGGGAGCGTTCCGATACCTGGTTCCGGTCGAGATGGCTACTATAAACAAGAGTGGTCGAATACTTTTACCATTGACGTCAAATTTTTTTCAGGATACGAACTGAATGAACACTACAATCGAAGATTGTATGATGATAAATCTATTATTGCGAGAGTTAATAGACGCAGTGGTGGTTACTCCGAGATCGTTATAAAAGGTTGGTTTACTAATCTAAAATACTTGACGGAAGAAGAAATTAGATATAACTCAAGAGGACAAAGAATCTCTTATATGACTGGTTATGATAAGGAAGGAAGATTATGGGAATTTTACTACTAATTTGATGAATACGGACCTTAAAAGAATAATATTCTCGAACAGACCACAAATCTGACATTTTGTAAATCAAAATGACAACAGAACAAGAGAAATACGTGGACTGTTTAAGAGATGATTTCTCCTCCATAAAATCAGAAATCGGAAGAAGGTCAAATCTTCAAAGGTATATCTTAGGAGTATATGTTGGTCTATTAGCCTTTTCGGTCAAACTCTTATTCGACAATAAATTAAGTTTTGAACTATTGATTATAGTCTTTGGTACTTCAATACTTGCACAGATTTATCACTATCGCGAACGACTTGAAATTAACAGATTAGGAAGAATTATTTCTGATAAAATCGCTCCAGCATTGCAAGGGGTATTAGGATTGAACTCGGTTGAAGAGATTTTCCACTCACAGACAAATAACGAAATTGAATCCTTACCCAATAGAAGACCTTTGAGTTTAATCGTCAATTGGACAGTTTTCGTTATAGTTCCGCTTCTTATCGCACTCTACTTTTTAGTAACTAATTGTAAAACCATTTTCATTATCATTATAGCACTCTTTGCGATTTGCCTTTTAGGAACAACTATACTATTTGAGCATGTTAAAGATTTGAGAAAATTAACGAAAGGATAATGAAAACTTGCTATAAGACCCCGCGCCCTCGCACAAGTGGGACGCTGGCGCCAGGATTAAACAGCATCAAAAAACGTTAACAAATCATACCCCTCACACATCCAGGTTCGCGTACTTCGCGTGCTTCTCGATGAATTCTCTGCGCGGGGGCACATCATCACCCATCAGCATGGAGAAGATTCTATCGGCTTCGGCTGCGCTTTCGATGGTGACCCTGCGGAGCGTGCGTTTCTCGGGGTTCATGGTAGTTTCCCAGAGCTGCTCGGCATTCATTTCTCCAAGACCCTTGTAGCGCTGCACGTTCACTGATTCTTCCTTGCCGCCTTTCGCAAGCTGCTGAATAGCCTGGTCGCGCTGCTGGTCGTTCCAGCAATACACCTGCTCCTTGCCTTTCTTCACGAGGTAGAGCGGTGGCGTGGCAATATAAATATGCCCCAGCTCGATCAGCTCTTTCATGTAGCGGAAAAAGAAAGTGAGTATCAGCGTGGTGATGTGGCTGCCGTCAACATCGGCATCGCACATGATGATGACCTTGTAGTAGCGCAGCTTGGTGAGCACTAGCGGGCGGCCTTCCTGATTCTCATCACGGTAAACACCGAGGGCAGTGTACATGTTGCGTATCTCCTCATTGTCATAGATCTTATGCTCCATCGCCTTCTCCACGTTCAATATCTTTCCGCGCAATGGAAGGATGGCCTGGAAGTTCCTGTTTCTGCCTTGCTTGGCAGTGCCGCCTGCGCTGTCACCCTCGACAAGGAATAATTCACAGCCTTCCGGGTCGCTATCTCCGCAATCGGCAAGCTTGCCCGGAAGTCCTGTTCCGGTGAGCACATTCTTTCTCTGCACCAGTTCGCGCGCTTTTCTCGCAGCATCACGAGCGGTGGCCGCAAGCACTACTTTATTGATGATGAGCTTGGCATCTTTGGGATGCTCTTCGAGATAGCTGGTTAGCGCTTCACCGAGGCATGATTCCACGATACCCATCACTTCAGAGTTACCGAGCTTGGTCTTTGTTTGTCCTTCAAACTGCGGCTCGGGAACCTTCACCGAGATCACGCTGGTCAACCCTTCGCGGAAATCATCACCGGTCACTTCAAATTTCAGCTTGGTGAAGAAGCCGTTCTTTTCGCCATAGCTTTTGAAGACACGGGTGAGCGCCTTGCGGAAACCGGCTACGTGCGTGCCGCCTTCAATCGTGTTGATGTTATTAACGTAGGAATGGACATTCTCATTGAAGGTGGTATTGTATTGCAGAGCAACCTCAACCGCAACATTGTCTTTTGAGCGTTCAACGTGAACCGGAGAAGCTGTCAAAACAGGACGGGTACCGTCAAGATATTTCACGAACTCCACAAGGCCGCCTTCCGAGTAATAAGATTCTTCAAGATATTTTCCTGTTTCATCCTTCTCGCGCATGTCAGTGATGGTCATGCGGATGCCTTTGTTCAGGAATGCTAATTCACGCAAACGGGATGACAGGGTTTCAAAGTTGTAAACCGTTGTGGTGAAGATGGTGTTATCCGGCTTGAAGTAAACCATTGTGCCTGTTTGCATCGTAGTGCCGGTTTCCTTCACAGGGTAGAGCGGCTTTCCGCGTTCATATTCCTGCTCAAAGATCTTCCCGTTGCGGTGCACTTCGGCCTTGAGCCAGGAAGAAAGCGCATTCACGCATGAAACGCCCACACCGTGCAAGCCGCCTGATACTTTATAGGTGTCTTTATCGAATTTACCCCCGGCATGGAGCACCGTCATTACCACCTCGAGTGCTGATTTCTTTTCCTTTTTATGGATCTCGGTGGGGATGCCCCGTCCGTCATCCTCAACGAGGATGGAGTTGTCTTCAAAAATGGTGACCTTGATGTTTTTCGCGTAACCTGCCAGGGCTTCGTCAATCGAGTTGTCAACCACTTCATAAACTAAGTGATGCAGGCCTTTTACGCTCACATCACCGATATACATTGCAGGACGTTTTCTGACCGCCTCAAGGCCTTCCAGGACTTGTATATTCTCGGCAGTATAGGTTGATTGGGGTGGGGTCATTGTCAGTGTTTCTTCCATTTAATAATTTAATGTGTTTTCGTGTTGAAAATCAATTCAATCCGTATTTATTCAAGCGTTTTCAAAGATACTTGTTTTACCCCTCAAAATGAACCTAAAAATCAATTCAGGCAAGCATTTTATGAACATTTTTTCGGTGAAAATGGACAACTTTTTGGTTGTTAAATCTCCGGGCTATTTTCTTTTTAATTTAGAAGCCATTTTTAACCTGAATTTGATCAATATGCTCCGTTTAACGCTTTTAATATTCACCCTGACCCCTCTTTGGTTAAAAGCCCAAAAACCGGCTCTGCCGATTGATGAAAAAACCGGAAAAACGGTCTATACCGGGGTGGTTCAGGTGGATGGCGTGTCGCAAGCCGACCTTTACCAGCGGGCGCTTGGGTGGTTCAAGGCTTATTTCCCGAATCCTACAAGCGTGATTAAAGAGCAGGATGTGCTTGCGGGTAAAATTTCCGGGCAGCATGGCATCTATATATACAAAGACCTGAACGGTGAGCAGCACAAGGTAGGGCAGGTGAAATATACCATTGAGGTTTTGGTGAAGGATGGCAGGTATAAATTCACCATTGATGACATCTTCCGGCTGCAAACACCAAAGGAATATGCTGAAGAATGGCTTGACGAATCACATCAGGATAAAGAGAATCGCTTTGGTTACGCACGCCAGGTTCACAAGCACATGGGTGAGCTAATAGAAAATCTGAAGAAGACAATGAGTGCCGCTGCGGTGGAGGAGAAGGAGGATTGGTAGGCAGCAACAATTAAGCTACAATGTGAATCCCGCGATTAAAATCCCGGAAAGTTTTTTGCTGATCCTTCTTGGCGCGGGTTTCTTTGCTTGCAGTCCGGACAGCATTGACGATACCTACAAACCGGATAAACCCGAAACCCTCAGGTATTATCAACCCTTTAAGCAGTCATCGGTTTTTTACAACCGGATACCACAAAACCATGCAATAGATCCTAACTCAGCAGTCATGGTCAGCGGCTTGGTGGAACAGGCGGACAAATCATTTCTGATCGTGGTGAAGGAATGGTCGGTGCCGGTTTATTTCGCCAGCGATTCGACACCAAAACATTCTGTGAAACTGACAGCAGGCTGGGCGCCCAAAAGCAAACTGCGTGATGTTCCGATCCCGGGATTTGCCGAGCCTGATCCCGAGTATGACGGCAGCATGGTGATCATTGATGAATCCTCCGGCTGTGTTTATGACTTTTGGCAAATGAGATTTTCCGGGGGCAGTTGGAGCGCAAGCTGGGGCAACGCGCTGCCGCTCAACAGTGATGGCATTTTTCCGAAGGGAGTCTCTGCGCGCGGGTCGGGCTTTGAATTGCTTCAGGGAGTGATATGGCCGCAGGAACTGCAGGCCGGTGTGATTGAGCATGCTTTGATTTTCAGTTACGATCATACTAAGGCAGGAGGCCCGGTTGCTCCTGCAACGGAGAGTGATGGTACAACTACAGAAGCATGGGCAATTCCCGAAGGGGCGCTGGTACAATTAGACCCCTCTCTCGATCTCGCGTCAATGGGACTGACAGGATATGAGCTTACAATTGCGAGGGCATTGCAGGAATACGGCATGTATTGCGCGGATGACGGGGGAGGCCTTTCACTTTATGCGATAAACCCGATTTCATGCAGGCAAAATCCTTATGAGAGTATCTGGGGTGATCAGACTTATATCTTTTTAAATAAAATTCCGGCTGACAAATTGAGGGTGCTTCTTTTACCACCGCAAGCCGACATTGATCCGGAAGTTGTGCCCAATTCATGTGCAAACTTCGAATGAGCTTGCGATCATTTGCCGGGGCACTATCGTAAGATTCAAATCCACTCCATCAGCCTCTTCACTGCCTTCTGTATCCCGGCATTGATTTGAGAGATGTTCGCTTCCATCATGTAGCAGGGTGAGGTGATGATCTTGTTCTTTTCGTCAACGATGATCTCTTCAACGGTTGCCATCTCTGCCACGGCACCGGCTTTTTCCATTCCGGCTCTCACGGCTGCAATGTCGTAGGGTGATTTGGCTTCGGTGGTGCCAACGGTAAGTTTCGGTTTAATACTGCTGCCCTGCAATGCTTTCGAGATGACTGTCGGGCTCATGCAAACAGCCACGACCGGCTTATTGGCGAGCACCATCTCATTGATGATGCGCTTCACTTCGGGATTGATCTCCCCGTCAGGTCCAGAGAAGGCCCACTTGGTGAGGTTCTTTGCCGCACCGAACCCTCCGGGCATCATCAGCGCATCATAATCTCCGGCCTTCACGTCTTTCAGCGATTTAATATCTCCCCTTGCGATCCTCGCAGATTCGATGAGGACATTTCTTTTTTCATTCATCTCCTCCCCTGTGATGTGATTGATAACGTGGTGCTGTTCTATATCGTGAGCCACGCATTGATATTGCTCCCCGGCCTCTTCAAGGTTCAGCACT